>JACQAD010000374.1 GCA_016195125.1 Magnetospirillum sp. | reverse complement strand
CCGGCATCCACCAGGGTGACCTCGAAGCCGGCCTCACGCAGCGCCTGGGCGGCGGCGGCGCCGGAGCGCAAGGACACGTCGCGCTCGGCCGAGGCTCCCCCCATGAGGACGGTAACGCGCTTGGTCATGTTCTATTCCAGTCCCTCATGCGCCGGGCACTCGCCTTCGGCTCGTTTGGCTTGCCTTCGCTCCGCTTCGGGCGCCGCAATGGCGCCGCGCTACGCTGCGCTTCGCTCATTTTCGCACCCCGATATGGCGGATTTCCCATTGCAGCTCGATGCCGCTGGTTTCCAGCACCCGGCGGCGGACCTCGTCGCCCAGATCCTCGATATCGGCGGCGGTTGCGTCGCCCAGGTTGAGCAGGAAATTGCAGTGCTTCTCGCTGACCTGGGCACCGCCCCGGATCAGGCCGCGGCAGCCGGCGGCATCGATCAGCTTCCAGGCGCTGTGGCCGGGCGGATTGGCGAAGGTGGAGCCGCCGGTGCGGACCTTCTGGGGCTGGGCTTCCTCGCGGGCGGCCTGGATGGCGGCCATACGCTCGGCGATCTCGGCCGGGGCGCCGGGCTGGCCCTTGAGGCTGGCCGACAGGAAGATCCACTCCTCGGGCACGTCGCAATGGCGGTAGGTGAAGTTCAGGTCGGCGAGGCTGAGAAGATGCATCTCGCCGTCGCGGTCCACGGCCTCGGCCGAGACGGTGACGTCCTTCATCTCGGCCCCGAAGGCTCCGGCGTTCATGCGCAGCGCGCCGCCGATGGTGCCGGGTACACCCGACAGGAATTCCAGGCCGGCGATGCCCTCTTCCTCGGCGGTCTTGGCCACGGTCAGGTCCAGGGCGCCGGCCCCGGCGGTGATGGTCTGACCGGCGACGTCGATGCTGGCGAAGGGCCCCATCAGGCGGATGACCACGCCGGGAACGCCGCCGTCGCGGACCAGCAGGTTGGAGCCGACCCCGACCACCGTGACCGGGATTTCGGCGGGCAAGCCCAGCAGGAAGGTGATGAGATCGTCCAGATCGGCGGGGCGGAACAGGGCCTCGGCATTGCCGCCGACCCGGAACCAGGTGAACGGCGCCATGGGCGCGTCGAAGACCAGGCGGCCGCGCACCGTGGGCAGAGTATCGCGCCAGTCGTTGTGCTTGCGCGCCATCATTACTCGGCGCCTCCGGGGACATGATCGGGCAGACCGGCCAATTCGGCGGGCAGGGCATGGGCCCAGGCGGTGATGTTGCCGGCGCCCAGGCAGACCACCAGATCGCCGGACCTGGCCACGGAATTGACCAGGGCGGCCAGTTGCTTGGCATCGCTCAGGGCGAGGACATGGCGGTGGCCATGCTCCTGCAGCCCCTTGACCAGGGCGGCCTTGTCCATGCCGGCGATGGGCTGCTCGCCCGCCGGGTAGACATCGGCGACGATCACCGTGTCGGCATCGTTGAAGCAGGTGCAGAACTCGGGGAACAGGCTGGCGAGGCGGGAATAGCGGTGGGGCTGGACCACGGCGACGACGTTGGCATTGGTGGCGGAGCGGGCCGCCTTGAGCACGGCGGCGATCTCCACCGGGTGATGGCCGTAATCGTCGATGACGGTGACACCCTTGGCCTCGCCGGTCTTGGTGAAGCGGCGCTTGACGCCCTTGAAGCCGCCCAGCGCCTTCTTGACGATGTCGTTGGCCAGGCCCAGTTCGTTGGCCACGGCGATGGCGGCCAGCGAATTGAGCACGTTGTGCTCGCCGAACATGGGCAGGTGGATGCCGGTGATGGTGCGGGTCTGCTCGGTGACGCGGTCGGTGATGACCACGTCGTAATGGGCGCCGTCGGTGTCCATGGAGAGGTTGGTGGCGCGCACCAGGGCCTGATGGTTGAAGCCGTAGGTCACCAGCTTGCGGTCGGGCACCTTGGCCACCAGGGCCTGGACTTCCGGGTGGTCGATGCACATGGCGGCGAAGCCGTAGAACGGGATGTTCTCGACGAAGGTGCGGAAGGCCTCGCGCAATGTGTCGAAGGTGCCGTAATGGTCCATGTGCTCGGGGTCGATATTGGTGACGACCACGGCGGTAGAGGGCAGCTTGATGAACGAGCCGTCGGATTCGTCGGCCTCGACCACCATCCATTCCGAGGCGCCCAGACGGGCATTGGTGCCGTAGGCGTTGATGATGCCGCCGTTGATGACGGTGGGGTCCAGACGGGCGGTGTCGAGCAGGGCGGCGATCAGCGAGGTGGTGGTGGTCTTGCCGTGAGTACCGCCGATGGCGATGGCGCTCTTGAGGCGCATCAGCTCGGCCAGCATCTCGGCGCGGCGCACCACCGGCACCAGCTTGGCGCGGGCCGCCATCACTTCCGGGTTGTCGGCCTTGACCGCCGAGGACACCACCACCACGCGGGCGTCGCCCAGGGCTTCGGCGGCATGGCCGATATGGACCTTGATGCCCATCTTGCGCAGCCGCTCGACATTGTGGTTGTCGGCGATATCCGTGCCTTGGACCGAATAGCCCAGGTTGTGCAGAATCTCGGCGATGCCCGACATGCCGATGCCGCCGATGCCGACGAAATGGATGGTGCCGATGTTCAGGGACATGGTGCGCATGGTCAGGTTCCCCTTCCGGGAGCGATCAGTCCGACCGCCAGATCGGCAAGGCGGTTGGCGGCATCGGCGCGTCCGGCATTGCGGGCGCAGGCGGCGGTGCGGGCCAGGGTCTCGGGCTGGGTGAACAGGCAATCGAGGCGGGCGGACAGGGATTCGGCGGTGAAGGCTTCCTGTTGCATCAGCCAGGCGCCGCCGAAATCCTCGACCGCATGGGCATTGGCGGTCTGGTGATCGTCGATGGCGTAGGGATAGGGCACCAGAATGGCGGGACGGCCCAGCGCGGTCAGCTCGGCCACGGTGGAGGCCCCGGCGCGGGCGATGACCAGATGAGCCTTGACCAGCCGCTCGGGCACGTCGGCGAAGAAGCTGTCCAGCTCGGCCCGGATACCGGTGGCGGCATAGGCGGCGCGGACGCCGTCCAGATCCTCGGGGCGACATTGCTGGGCGATGCGGATGCGGTGGCGCAGGGCTTCGGGCAGGCCGGCCAGGGCGGCGGGCACCACCTCCGACAGGATGCGCGCCCCCTGGCTGCCGCCCAGGACCAGCAGCTCGATGGGGCCGTCGGCGCTGATGCCGTCATAGGCGGAATCGCGCAGAGCCGCCACGCAGGCCCGCACCGGCATGCCGGTATGGACCAGCTTGGGAATCAGGCGGGATTCCACATGGCTGACCTCGGCAAACGAGGTGGCGATGCGCTGGACCCGTCCGGCCAGCAGGCGGTTGGCGCGGCCCAGCACGGCGTTCTGCTCGTGGATGGCAGTGGGAATGCCGGCCAGGGAGGCGGCCACCATGCCCGGCACCGAGGCATAGCCGCCAAAGCCGATGATGGCGGCGGGCTGAATGCGCTTTAAGATGGAGCGGGCCTGGATGACGCCCAGGCCCAGTTCGAGCACGGCCCTCAGTGTCGCCAGCTTGCCGCGCCCGGCGATGCCGCCGGCGGCGATGCGGTGGGTTTCCAGCTGGCCGAGGGTGCCGCCATAGGCGGCGCCGCGGCGATCGGTGATCAGCGCCAGACGGTAGCCGCGCTCCAAAAGGGCGCTGGCCAGGGCCTCGGCGGGGAAGACGTGGCCGCCGGTGCCGCCGGCGGCTAATGCGATCAGGGGCTTGGAGGTGTTCATGCGTCCTGACCCTCCCTGCCATAGCGGGTTCGGGTCAGGGCCAGCACCATGCCCATCCCCAAGGCCAGGGCCACCATGGACGAGCCGCCATAGGAGATGAACGGCAGGGTCATGCCCTTGGCCGGCATGAGGCGCAGCGTCGAGGCCATGTTGACGATGGCCTGCAGGCCGAATTGCACCAGCAGCCCGGCGGTGGCCAGCACCACGAACAGATTGTCCTCCTTGTGGACGCGGGCCAGACCGCGCAGCACGATGAAGGCGAACAGCATCACCACGAACAGGCACAGGATGACGCCGAATTCCTCGCCGCCCACCGCCAGGATGAAGTCGGTATGGGCGTCGGGCAGGACCAGCTTGACCCGCCCCTCGCCGGGGCCGCGCCCGAACACACCGCCGTTCTTGAAGGCGTTCAGGGCGGTGGTGACCTGATACGAGCCGGTGCCCGAGGGATCGAGGAATTTGTCGATGCGGGCCTGCACATGGGGGAAGACGTAATAGGCGCCGGCGGCGCCCAGCGGCGCGGCCAACCCCAGGCCGAGGACGAAGATCAGCGGCAGCCCGGCCAGGAAGAACTGAACTCCCCAGATGGCGGTGACGATGGCGGTCTGGCCCACATCGGGCTGGATCAGCAGCAAAGCGGCGACGATGCCGTAAAGGCCGGTGGCGATGACCCGGCCGGGGAAGGCGTGGTCCAGCCGGGCCGAGGCGAACATCCAGGCCGAGACCACCGCGAACATGGGCTTGACGAATTCCGACGGCTGGATGGAGATCCCGGCGATATTCAGCCAGCGCTTGGCGCCCTTGACCTCGGCGCCCAGGACTGGCACCAGCACCAGCAGGGCGATGGCGCCCAGCAGTCCCAGCACTGCCATGCGGCGCACCTGCTTGGGCGCCATCAGCGACACGCCCAGCATGATCACCAAAGCCGGGGCCAGGAACATGAACTGGCGGCGCACGAAGTGGAAGCTCTGGGCGCCGATGCGCTCGGCGACCGCCGGGCTGGCGGCCATGGTCAGCAGGGCGCCGACGCCCACCAGCAGGAACAGGGCGGCGATGGACCAGCGGTCGACGGTCCACCACCAGCGGCCCAGGACGGAGGTATCGGTGCGCCCGAAGGTGATGCTCATGATGTCAGCCCCTCAATCGCCGGGCGCTCACATCCGTTCGCTAGGCTCCTCCGCTTCGCTTCGGCTCGCTCAATGCTCGTGCGCTCTCTGCGGTCGCTCATGCCTCGCCTCCGTCGGCAAAGGCGGTCACCAGCTCGCGGAAGGTCTCGCCGCGATGCTCGAACGACTTGAACTGATCCCACGAGGCGCAGGCCGGAGACAGCAGCACCACCGCGCCGGGGATGGCGTCGGACACCGCCAGATTGCGGGCGGCGGCCACCGCCTTGGCGAGAGTGCCGCATTGGGTGTGGCGGACCTTGCCCTCCAGGACGGCGGCGAAGTCGTTGGCGGCCTCACCGATCAGGAAGGCGTGCTCGATGCGGCCGAAAAGCGGCTCCAGAGCCTTGATGCCGCCTTCCTTGGCCTGACCGCCGGCAATCCAATAGACATGGTCGTAGCAGACCAGGGCCTTTTCCACGGAATCGGCATTGGTGGCCTTGGAATCGTTGATCCAGGCGATGCCGTCGCTGGTGGCGATCAGCTCCTGGCGATGGGCCAGTCCGGGATAGGTGGCCAGGGCGGCGACGATGGTCTTGGCGGGAATGCCTTCGGCGCGGGCGCAGGCATAGACGGCGCAGGCGTTCTGCCAGTTGTGGCGGCCGGGCAGGTGGGGCAGGGTCTTGAGGTCGCAGACTGCCTTGCCGTTGTCCAGCAGCACGCCCTCGGGCGCCGAGACGCCGTCGGCCATAACCTTGGTCACCGAGACCGGCACGGTACGCATTCCCAGGCGCGACAGCTCGGCCTGCATGGCGCGGCAGGGGCCGTCATCCACGCCGATCACCGCGGCGCCGCCGGGAATCAGGAAATCGAACACCCGGCGCTTGGCGGCGATATAGCCCTCCAGCCCGCCATGGCGGCCGAGATGGTCGGGAGTGATGTTCAAGAGGATGGCGACGCCCAGCTTCAGGCTATGGATCAGCTCCAGCTGGTAGGAGGACAGCTCCAGGACATAGCGGCCGTCACCCGGCAGTTCGGGCAGGTCCAGGGCGGCGGTGCCGAGATTGCCGCCGGCGGCGGTCTTGATGCCGGCCTCTTCCAGCACATGGGCCAGAAGAGTGGTGGTGGTGGATTTGCCGTTGGTGCCGGTGACCGCCAGGAAGCGGTGATCGGGCTTGGCGCGGGCCAGCAATTCCACGTCGCAGACCACCGGCACGGAAGCGGCGCGGGCCGCCTCGGCCACGGGATGGGGCTGGGGATGCGTGTGGGCGATGCCGGGGCTCCACACCACAAGATCGGCCCTGGCCAGATTGAGGGCCAGGGGATTGGCGACCGGAATGGCGGTCTCGGCGGCGGAACGGCGGCTGATTTCGTTGTCGTCCCAGGCCATCACCCCGGCGCCACTGGCCAGCAATGCCCGCGCCGTGGCGGTCCCGGATTTACCGAGACCCATCACCACCACGCGCTTACCTGACAGGAAGGGGACGGGGATCATGGCGTCCTCACCGCAGCTTCAGGGTGGCGAGGCCGGCCAGGGCCAGGATGGTGGCGATGATCCAGAAGCGGATGACCACGGTGGGTTCGGCCCAGCCCTTCTTTTCGAAATGGTGATGCAGCGGCGCCATGCGGAAGACCCGCTTGCCGGTCAGCTTGAACGACGCCACCTGGACGATGACCGAGACGGTTTCCAGAACGAACAGGCCGCCGACGATGCCCAGCACCAGTTCGTGCTTGGTGACCACGGAAACGGCGCCCAGGGCGCCGCCCAGGGCCAGAGAGCCGGTATCGCCCATGAAGACCATGGCCGGCGGGGCGTTGAACCACAGGAAGCCGAGGCCCGCACCCACCAGGGCGCCGCAGAACACCGCCAGTTCGCCCGAACCCGAGACGTAATGGATCTGGAGGTAATTGGCGAAGACGGCATGGCCGACCAGATAGGAGAAGATGGCGAAGACGCCCGAGGCGATCATCACCGGAACGATGGCCAGCCCGTCGAGGCCGTCGGTGAGGTTCACGGCATTGCCGGCGCCGACGATGATGAACACGGCGAACGGCAGGTAGAACCACGACAGCTGCAACAGCACGGTCTTGAAGAACGGCACCGCCAGGGCGCCGGCCAGGGGCTCGCGCTGCAGGCTCATCACCCAGATTGCGGCGGCCAGACCGATGGCGATCTCGGCCACCAGCTTGGCCTTGCCGGGCACGCCCTTGGGGTTCTTCTTGGAGACCTTGAGGTAATCGTCCCAAAAGCCGATCAGGCCGTATCCCAGGGTGACCAGCAGCACGATCCACACATACTGATTGCGCAAATCGGCCCACAGCAGGGTCGACACCGACAGCGCCAGCAGGATCATGAAGCCGCCCATGGTGGGCGTGCCCTTCTTGGTCAGCAGATGACTTTCCGGGCCGTCGGCACGGATGGGCTGGCCCTGCTTCTGCCACTGGCGCAGCCAGGCGATGATGCGCGGCCCCACCAGAAAGGCGACGATCAGGGCGGTCAGCACCGCGCCGCCGGTGCGGAAGGTCAGGTACTTGAACAGATTGAAGACCGGAATCTGGTCGGCCAGGGGGTAGAGGAGATTGTAGAGCATTCTAGGGGGCCCCCTCGGCCAAAGCGTTGATCACCCTGCCCATGCGGCTGCCCGCCGAGCCCTTCACCATCACCACGTCGCCGGCCTTGATCGCGGCCTTGACCATGCGGGCGGCCTCGTCGGCATCGGCGGCGTGCCCGCCGCGGCGATGCTCGGCCAGGGCCTGATGCAGGTTGGTCATCAGCGGGCCGGCGGTGAACACCAGATCGATGGACCAGCTTTCCACCGCCTCATTGATCCCGGCATGAAGCGCCGGGCCTTGCGGCCCCAGTTCCAGCATGTCGCCCAGCACGGCGATGCGACGGCCGGTCTTGGCCGGGCGGACCGAGGCCAGCATGGCGATGGCGGCTTTCATGGAGACGGGCGAGGCGTTGTAGCTCTCGTCGATCAGCTCGAAACGGCCCCCGGCGATCTCGACCTGGCGCCGCTGCCCCCGCCCCTTGGGAGCGGCCATGGCGGCCAGGGCCAGGGCGGCCAGGGTCTGGTCGGCGCCCAGGGCCTCGGTCGCCAGCAGTACCGCCAGGGAGTTCATGGCCCATTGCCGTCCGGCGATGCCGACGCGGTAGGAGATGGGGGTGTCGTGGACCAGGGCGAAGACGGCGGTGGATTGGGGATCGACGGCGCAATCGAGCAGCCGGGCGCTGGCCTCGATATGGCTGCCGAAAGAGACGATGCGGCCGATACCGGCCTGGCGGGCCAGGCGGTCCAGCAGGGGGAAATGGAGGTTGTCGCGGGGCAGCACCGCCACGCCGTCACCGTCCAGCCCGTCGAAGATCTCGGCCTTGGCCCTGGCGATCTCGGCGGTGGAGGCGAAGAATTCCATATGCACCGCTTCGACGCTGGTGATGATGGCCACGTGGGGCCGCACCATGCGCACCAGGGGGGTGATCTCGCCGGGATGGTTCATGCCCAGTTCGAACACGGCGAAGGCGACGTTCCTGGGCATGCGCGCCAGGGACAGCGGCACGCCCCAGTGATTGTTGAAGCTGCCGACGCTGGCATGGGTCAGGCCCTGATCGGCAAGCGCCAGATTCAGCATCTCCTTGGTGCCGGTCTTGCCGACACTGCCGGTGACGGCGACGATGCGGGCGACGGAGCGGGCCCGCGAGGCCGTGCCCAGATCCTGCAGCGCCGCCATGGTGTCCTTGACCAGCAGCAGCGGCGCGTCGGCGGGCACGCCCTGGGGCAGCTTGTGGATGATGGCGGCCGAGGCGCCGGCGGCCAGGGCGGCGGCCACATGGTCGTGGCCATCGTGATTGGGGCCTTCCAGCGCGATGAACAGATCGCCGGGCGCCACGGTGCGGCTGTCGATGGACACGCCCGCAGCCTCCCACATGGAGCCCGATGGGGTGCCGGCGGTGGCGGCGGCTGCTTCGGACGAGGTCCACAGAGGCTGGGTCACGGTGCGCCTCCATCGGCCAGGGTCACGGCATCATGGGCCTCGGTGGCGTCGTCGAAGGGCAGAACCGTGTCGCCGACGATCTGGCCGGTCTCGTGGCCCTTGCCGGCGATGACCAGCAGGTCGCCCTTCTGCAGGCCGGTCACGGCGGTGCGGATGGCCTCGCGCCGGTCGGCGATCTCGATGCCGCCGGGGCAGACGCCGCGCACGGCGGCGCGGATCAGGGCGGGATCCTCGGAACGGGGATTGTCGTCGGTGACGATCATGGCGTCGGCCAGACGGCAGCCGATGGCGCCCATCAGCGGTCGTTTGCCGGGATCGCGGTCGCCGCCGCAGCCGAACACCACCACCAGCCGGCGCGAGGCATGAGGCTTCAGGGCCTTGAGCACCGTCTCCAGGGCGTCGGGGGTGTGGGCGTAATCAACGAAGACCGGGGCGCCGTTAGCGCGCACGGCCACCTTCTGCAGACGGCCGGGCACGCCTTCCAATTGCTCCAGCGCCCGGGCGGCCAGCAGGGGATCGGCCCCGGCGGCGATCACCAGGCCAAGGGCGGCCAGGGCATTTTCGGCCTGGAAGCGGCCGGCCAGGGGCAGATGGATGGTGACGGGCCGGCCGAACAGCTCCAGCTGCAAATCCTGGCCGGCGGCGGTGGGGTGGGCTTCGAGCAGGCGCAGATCCGTGGCCGCGCGGCCGAAGCCCAGGGGCTTTATGCCGCGCTTGACACACAATTCGACGAGGCGCGGCGCCAGTTGGGAATCGGCGTTGATCACGGCGGTGGCGCCCTCGGGCAGCACTTCGGCGAACAGGCGCAGCTTGGCCGCGGCATAGCCATCCATGTCGCGGTGATAGTCGAGATGGTCGCGGGTCAGATTGGTGAAGGCGGCGGCCGACAGCCTCACTCCATCCAGCCGGTACTGGTCGAGGCCGTGACTTGACGCCTCCATGCAGGCGTGGGTGATGCCCATTGCGGCCAGACGTGCCAGATCGGCATGCAGGGCGGCGGGATCGGGAGTGGTAAGGCCGCCCGCATTGTCCCAGCCCGGAGCGATGATGCCCAGCGTGCCGATGGCGGCGGCCTTGGCGCCCAGGATCTCCCACAGGCGACGGGTGAAGATCGCGGTGGAGGTCTTGCCGTTGGTGCCGGTGACGGCGACCATGGCGGCGGGCTGGGTCTGGTGGAAGCGCGCCGCCATCAGGGCGAAGCGGCGGCGGGGATTGGCATCCCTGATCAGGGCGATGGCGGCGGGCAGGTCGAGATGAGCGGTCTCGGAGGCCAGGACGGCGGCGGCGCCGGCGGCCAGGGCATCGGGGATGAAGGCGCTTCCGTCGGCCTTGCTGCCGGACAGGGCGGCGAACAGGAAGCCGGGCGCGACGGCGCGGGAATCGGCGGTCAGACCGGCGATTTCCACGTCGAAGGCGGGACGGCTTTCCATCAGGTCACTCAACCGCGGCAACTTCCTTGCCTCCCATGTTTTGGATGAAACCCTTGCCGGCGATGGAAGGCGCGGTCGGCAGGGTCTTGGGCATCAGCCCCATCAGGGGCGCGATCTGGGCAATCACCCGGCTGACGGCGGGCGCCGCCGTCCAGCCGGCGGTGATGAAGCCGTAGGTCTGCTTGGTGGCCTGGGGCTCGTCGATCATCATCAGAACGGCGTAGCGGGGCGCATCCATGGGAAAGGCGGCGATGAAGGAGGACAGCACCGCCTTCTTGCGATAACCGCCATGGCCGGATTTCTCGGCGGTGCCGGTCTTGCCGCCGACCTCGTAGCCGGGGACGTCGGCCTTCTTGCCGGTGCCTTCGGTGACCACCATGCGCATCAACTGGCGCATCTGCTCCGAGGTCTTGGGCTTGATCACCCGGATGGCCGGGATGGCATCGCCGGGGGCGCGGGCCAACAGGGTCGGTGCGTGGTATTCGCCGCCATTGACCAGGGCGGCGGTACCGGCCAGCAATTGCAGCGGCGTCACCGACAGGCCATGGCCGAAGGCGATGGTGACGGTGTTGATCTCGCGCCAGGGATTGGGCACCAGCGGCGCGCCCACTTCGGGCAATTCCAGGGGCGGCGGCTGCAGCATGCCGATGCGGCCCATGAAGTTGCGCTGGGCCTCGGTCCCGGAATCCAGCGCCATGCGAGCCGAGCCGATATTGGACGAGTGGATCAGGATTTCCGGGATGGTCAGCCAGCGGTTCAGGGCATGGTCGTCATGAATGGTGTGGCCGGCGAAGACCAGCGGCTTGGTGGCGTCGAAGGTGGAGTTGAGGTTGGCGCGCCCCAAATCCAGCACCATGGCGGTGTTGAACAGCTTGAAGGTGGAGCCCATCTCGTAGGCGCCCTTGGTGGCGCGGTTGAACATGGAGGGATCGGTGGGAGCGGGCGGGTCGTTGGGGTCGAAATCGGGCAGGCTGACCATGGCCAGCAACTCGCCGGTGCGCACGTCCATGACCATGCCGGTGCCGCCGATGGCCGAGAACTCGTCGACGGCGCGGGCCAGCTCGTTGCGGACGATGGTCTGGACCCGGATGTCGATGGACAGGGCCAGGGGCTCGTGGCTCTCGCGCAGCGCATTCTCGAAGCGCTTCTCGATACCGGCGACGCCCTTGTTGTCCACGTCGGTGACGCCGACGGAATGGGACACCAGATTGCCGTGGGGGTAGATGCGGCGCTCGCCTTTTTCGAACAGCAGGCCGGGAATGCCCAGCGCGTTGACGTCGTATTGCTGGCGGGGCGTCATGTTGCGCTTGAGATAGATGAACTGGCGGCCCGAATTCAGGTGCTCGATGGTTTCTTCCAGGTCCAGCTCGGGCAGGACCGTCACCAGCCGCACCGCCGCATTCTCGATATCGACCTTGGCGGCCTTGAGGTCTTCGGTGCGGGCGAACAGGCTCATGGTGGGCAGGGACGAGGCCAGCAGCACCCCGGTACGGTCCGAGATGTCGGCCCGCTCCATCTCCAGATCCTCGGTATGGGCGGTGGGGGCGGCGCGGGGCTTGGGCGGATTGCGCTCGATCACCGAGACATCGATCATGCGCACGCCGATGGCGGCGAAGGCGAGGATGAAGGCCAGCGAGGTGGCCACCAGCCGCGAACGTCCGGTTTCCAGCGCCTGCATGCGCACGCCGTCCAGGCGCAACGCGGCGCCGGCCTGGAGATCGTCGCCGGCATGGAAGCCGGTGGTGTGGCGCTTGGGCGCGAAAATGCTCATCGCGCCTCTCCCTGATCACTTTGGGCCAGGGCGGGTGATTGAATGACGATGCTCCGGCCACCCTTGGCGGGGGTGGTGGCCGGAGCCTGTTGGGCCAGGGTCGGGGGCGGCGCCAGGGGTTTGACCGTGGGCGCCTGGGGCCTGCCCGGCGGAGCCAGGACTTGGGGTTGGCCGGGGATTTGGGGCTGAACAGGGGCCTTGGCCAGGACCGGGGGGGCGGTGGTGGGCTTGGCGGGGCTGGCGGTCTTGATCTCGGTTCGAGGCTCCGGCGGCTTGCCCAGGGGAGAGGACGGCTGCGGCATGGAGACCTTGGACGGCGAGATGGCGGCATAGACCGGCCCGGTGGCGGGAATGCCGTCCTTGGGCAGGGTGTCCAGGGTCGCCACCTGGGAGGGCATCATGGGACGCATGCCCAGATGCTTTTCCGACAGAGCGCGCAGGCGGATGGGGTCGTTGAGATAGCTCCATTCGGCGCGCAGAACGTGGATGGTTTCCTGGTTGCGGTGGATTTCGGCGTTGAGGCCGTTCAGGCGGGCCTCCAGATCCTTGACCTCGTACTTGACCACGAACAGGCCGATGCCGACGCAGGCGGCCAGCAGCGACCACAGAATGGTGCCGGTGAGGCTGCGGCGCATCATGAGCGGCCTCCTTTGCCATTCCAGGCCGGGGCCTCGGTGCGGATGGCGGCGCGCAGCTTGGCGGAACGGGCGCGAGGATTGGCGCGGGTCTCGTCCGGCCCGGCGCTGATGGCCCGGCGCGACAGCAGGCTGAAGCTGGGGGCGGGGCCCTGGGCGACCTGGGGGAGGTGGCGGGACGGCTGGGCGGCCTCGCCGGCGCGGGTCTTGAGGAAACTCTTCACCACCCGGTCTTCCAGGGAATGGAACGTCACCACCGCCAGCCGGCCGCCGGGGACCAGCAGGCGCTCGGCGGCTTCGAGGCCGCGCTCCAGCTCGCCCAGCTCGTCATTGACGGCGATGCGCAGCGCCTGGAAGGTCCGCGTCGCCGGATCGATACCGTCGCCCGAACGGGGCACCACCTTGCGGATCACCTCGGCCAGTTCGCCGGTGCGCTCGAAGCGCTTGTCCTTGCGGGCGGTGATGATGGCCTTGGCGACCCGGCGCGACAGGCGCTCCTCGCCATAGCGATAGATGATGTTGGCCAGCTCGGTTTCGTCGGTGTCGTTGACCATGTCGGCGGCGCTGGGCCCCGACCGCTCCATGCGCATGTCCAGCGGCCCGTCCTTGGCGAAGGAGAAGCCGCGCTCGGCCTGGTCGATCTGCATGGACGACACGCCGATATCCAGGGCGATGCCGTCAACCTGGTTGACGCCCCGAATACGCAGAAGCTCGTCCAAATCGCCGAAACGGCCTTCGATCATGGTGAAGCGCCCAGGATGGGCCGCCTCCAGCCCCTGGCCG
The DNA here is from genome assembly GCA_016195125.1 of Magnetospirillum sp. Taxonomy (GTDB): domain Bacteria; phylum Pseudomonadota; class Alphaproteobacteria; order Rhodospirillales; family Magnetospirillaceae; genus Phaeospirillum. The sequence goes on along the minus strand of JACQAD010000374.1, from coordinate 5,492 downwards.
GTCTTGACGGCGGTGGGATCGCGGTCGATGGCGTGCACCCGGCAGGCGGCGGCGCCCAGGATGGCGCGCGAATACCCCCCGGCGCCGAAGGTGCCGTCCACGTAGCATCCGTCGTCCTTGGGCGACAGCGCCGCGATGACTTCGGCCAGCAGGACCGGGATATGGGGGGCGGGGGAGGTCATGACGCCCCCTTGGGCCGCAGCGGCAGGGTGGGGCGCGATTGCAGGGCGCGGGCCCGGATCTCGGCCTCGACCGTCTTGTAGGATTCCGGCTCCCAGATCTGGAAGGTCAGGCCCTTGCCGACGAAGGCCACGGATTCGGTGATTCCCGCATGGGCCAGGATGTCCTCGGGCAGGACGATGCGGCCTTCGGGATCCCAGGGCAGCTGACGGGCATCGGCGAAGATCAGGGCGGAGAGGTTTTCCTGTTCGGCGGAAAAGGCGTCGAAGGTCTGGGCGCCGTCGGACAGGCGCTCCATGAAGTCCATGCCGCATCCCTCGATGCACGACGCGGTGAACGAGCGGTAGGCGATGATGCCGGCAAAGCTTTGGGCGGCCAAGGCAGCACGAAAGGTCGCCGGGACCGAAACCCGGCCCTTCTTGTCGACCCTGTTGACGAATGTGGAGAGGAAGAGTGCCACCCTCGTCCGCCTTCCGATTGCTGTTCCCGAAACCCCTGGCCCATTTTCGACACACTACGAGTGGGGGTGCCGAACGATGGTGTCTAATGGGATATCATGGGAAATCATGGGAGTCAATGGAATCGGATAGTAAAACCATGGGAAAGCATGATTAGGCCAAGATGGCGCCAAGTTGTTACTAAAGTACTCGAGGAACGTCGCGCAGCCCATTGATTCTTCGCGCGCTTTTCCGGTTATCCTCCAAAACGATTAAAAATGCGAATATGGATCATAAGGAGAACAGGCGCATTGGCGCGCGCCGTGGGGCGCCCAATGTGGTTTGGGAAAGCATGGGAATGGGATGGAGAATTGCGTCAGACGGCCTGTAAGCCGGGTTCTGTCCCCGCCCGAGGGCGGGTGACGGCCATTCATCTGGGACGCCCGTTACCGGACGCCTCTCGCGACCGACCCGGACGGCGACGCGGAAACGCGTTTCGTCCCTCCGAAGAGGAACAGTGCCGTCCCTATTTGGTCTTGCTCCCGGTGGGGTTTACCGTGCCGCTTGCCGTTGCCGGAAGCGCGGTGCGCTCTTACCGCACCCTTTCACCCTTACCCGCCGCCCGGCCGGGGCCGGGGTGCGGGCGGTTTGCTTTCTGTGGCACTTTCCCTAGGGTCGCCCCCGCCGGACGTTATCCGGCACCGTGTTTCCGTGGAGCCCGGACTTTCCTCCCCGCGATTGCTCGCGGGGCGGCCGCCCGGCCGTCTGACGCGGCCCTACTTAAGGGCTTGCCGCGCCCAGGTCAAGCTTGCCGACGTCTTGAGAATAGTCAAAAGAAAAGCCCCCCGGAATTCGGGGGGCTTTATTAATGCAATACTTTGGTCTGCTCGGGTAAAGGCCCGATTGGCGGCGGCGCGCCTAACCGAACAGCTTGTCGATCTCGTCCTGGCTGATTCCTTGATTTTCCAGGGCGGGACCGTTGAGCAGCTTGGAATCGTCGTCCTTGTGCTCGTCGAAGATCTTGGGCGAGACGTCGGAGATGTTCTCCTGGCCCCAGATCTCGATCATGGCGTTGATGCGGGCCTCGACGTATTTCAGGGTCTTGACCACCTTGGTGATGCGCTGGCCGGTAATGTCCTGGAAGTTACAGGCCTCGAAGATGGTGCTGACGGTGTCGTTGATGTCTTCGACCAGCCGGCCCACATAGGAATCGGCGGCATGGGCGCGGATTTCCTTGCCGATGGTCTCGATCTTTTCCGAGGCCTCCAGAATCTGCTCGGTGGCGCGTTCGGTGGACGAGACGATGGCGTCCAGTTCGAAGGTCACGGCGATCAGGCGGTCGTCGTCGGCATCCTTGGGACGCAGCGCCGCGATCTCGGCCTTGGTGTGCTCGATACAGACGGCCAGGGCCCGCAGCTCGGTCTTGAGCATGGAGACCTCGGCGGCCTTTTGCGGCATGCCGTCATCGACGGGGGCGGCGACGACCACCGGCGGAGGTGCTTCGCCCCGGATCAGGGCTTCCACGGTCTTGAGGTCGCCGCGCAGATCGTTGATGGCCTTCAAGACCTCGGAATTGGAGGTGTTGGGTGCCGCCTCGCCCCGCTCCTGCATCCGCTTGATTTCGGCCGTGAACAACTTTCTTTCGGTCGTCATGACTGCTTGCCGCCCCTCAATGCCTGCGATGACGGGGTTGAACCGTCAACATCCACCCGTTCGACCCACGGCCTATACGATTTATCGGTAACCTGTATATGCTCGGTCAACCACTTCTTGAGCAATTCCATCATTGATTCGTTCAGTGCCGCTCTTTCTCCGGCGTGATAGCGCCGGGAAATGTCGTGCACCCTGGCCTCGAGCTCGCGGTGGAGTCCTTTGTGGGCCTCCAGTTCGGGGAAGGCGGCGGCGGCCAGCAGCGCCTCTTCCCGGCGAAAATGATGTTCGGTGTATTCGGCCAGCGCCGAAATGACGCTGCCGACGACGTCGTGGCTTTGGCCCGTATCGGTGGCGTCGTGCAACTGGGCGAGCAGGTCGAACAGGATGCGATGGTCGGAATCCAGCAAGGCGTTGCCCACGCCGAAAGATTCGCCCCACGCGATCTGTGTCATCGGGTTCCCCCACCCCTACACCCCACCATAAGACGTACTATACCCGACATACCCGGCGGCACAAGGGTTCCAGCTGTGCTCTCGCCCATCCGGGCCTCTTGCTGTAGACTCGATCCGACAAGGGATGCGGCCCCGTTGGACAGGAACCGGCGTGACACGGCTGAGAATCGCCACCTTCAATCTGGAAAACCTGGACGACCGGCCGGGCGGCGCCATCGACTTCGCCGACCGTGTGGCGGTGCTGCGTCCGCAATTGCTGCGATTGCGGGCCGATATCCTGTGTCTTCAGGAGGTCAACACCCATTCGGCCACCAAGAGCAGCCCCCGGCTGTTCACCGCTCTCGATCAGGTTCTGGCCGGAACCGAGTACGAGGGGTGGGAGCGGGTGGTCAGCCTCAATCGCGGCGGCTTGCATCCTGCCGACAAGCACAATCTGGTCATCATCTCGCGCCTGAAGGTGCGAGAGCACCGGCAGGTCTGGCACGATCTGGTGCCGCCGCCGCTCTACCGCCCGGTCCTGGCCGAGCCCCGTCCCGACCAGCCCCGGAGCGTGGAATGGGATCGTCCGATTCTGCATGCGGTGATGGACCTTGGCGATGATCGCCGCCTGCATGTGGTCAACGTCCATCTGCGCGCGCCGCGGGCGGTGTGGCTGCAAGGCCAGAAGGAGCGCGGCGGGCGCTGGCTCTCGGTGGGCGGCTGGGCCGAAGGCTTCTTCCTGGCCAGCGTCAAACAGGCCGGTCAGGCCCTGGAGGCGCGGCTGCTGGTGGAATCCATCTTCGATGCCGAGCCCGACGCCAATGTGGTGGTGTGCGGCGATTTCAATTCCAGCGACCGCGAGGCGTCCCTGCGGATCATCCGCGGTGACGAGGAGGATACCGGCAACGGCCATCTGGCCATGCGCATGCTGGTCCCCCTGGAGCGGACTCTGCCCGAGACCCTGCGGTTTTCGGTGATTCATCACGGCCGCCCGGTGATGCTGGATCATATCCTGGTGTCGCGCCCCTTGCTGGGCTCCTACGTGGGTGCCGAGATTCACAACGAGGCCCTGGGCGACGAGTTGGTGTCGCCCGCCAGTATCTTTGGCACCCCGGAAAGCTATCACGCCCCGGTGGTGGCGGAATTCGTGCTTCCCGGCGCCTGACCATGTTGATGTTCGTCGCAATTCCGGCGATGCGCCAGACCGTCCCTGCCGCTATAGTGGTATGCCATTGCAGGGGGGGCGCATGACCGAGTGGATGTCCGGACTGATCGGCGAAGGGCCGTTCCCGCCGCGCCGCGCCGTGGCGTACCGGGCGGCGCTTGTCGTCTGTATCGTCCTGTCCACTTCCATCTCCATCATCGACACCGTTCCCGAGGCGTGGCTCGGGTTCGAGCACTGGGTCTCGTTCGGCAATGCCTTCTTCCTGGTGGTGCTGTCGGCCGATTACGTCCTGCGTCTGGTGGTCAGCGCCCAGCAGCCGGGCGAGGATGAATCCGCCTGGGGGGCGACCCTGCGCTATGCGCTGTCGCCTTATGGCATCTTCGATTTCCTGGCGGTGGTGCCGTTCCTGCTGGGCGAGGCTACCACCTTGATGCCCCATGACGGCGAGACCGTGTTCGGCATCCTGCGCTTCCTCAAGCTGGCCCGTTATTCCCCCGCCCTGGAGACTCTGGGCGTGGTGGTGCTGCATGAATTGCGGCCGCTGCTGGCGGCGTTGTTCATCATGCTGATCCTGGCCATCTTCTCATCGGCTCTGATGTATTTCGCCGAGCGCTCCACCAACCCCGCCTTGGCCAGCGTGCCGGCGGCCATGTGGTGGGCCATCGTCACCCTGTCCACCGTCGGCTTCGGCGACGTGGTTCCCATCACGCCGCTCGGCAAGGTGGTGGGCAGCGTGGTGGCGGTGCTGGGCCTGTGCATGTTCGCGCTGCCGGCGTCCATCCTGGCCTCGGGCTTTTCCGAGGAGATGAAGCGCCAGAACTTCGTGTCCACTTGGCATCTGGTGGCCAAGGTGCCGTTCTTCACCCGCCTGCAGGCCAGCCAGATCGCCGAGATCGCCGGATTGCTCAAGCTCAGCCGCGCCATCAAGGGCGAAGTGCTGATGCGCGAGGGCGACACCGGCGAGTGCATGTACTTCATCGTCAACGGCCAGGTGGAGGTCAAGGGCAAGGCCGGCACCTTCATCCTCAAGGCCGGTGATTTCTTTGGTGAGATCGCCCTGATCGAGCGCTGCCCGCGCACCGCCACGGTCAAGGCGGTCAGCCGCTGCCAATTGCTGATCCTGGACGCGCGCGATTTCCATAAGTTCGTGGCCCATGACCACGCTTTGCTGGAAATCATCTGGGAAACCGCCCGCGCCCGCATGGCCCAGGCCGAGCGTGCCGATGAAAAGGTCGCCCCCAAGGATCCGGTGGCGTGACCGAACCCAGGTTGAAGGCGCGGCTATGGGTGCATGCGGCGATCCGCCGCTGTTCCATTCTGGCCATTCCGGCGGTGGTGGTGGCGTCCGGCGATCCCGATGCCGGGGCGGTGCTGGTCAAGCTCAACCGCGGCCCCGGCGGTTGCGAAATCTTCACCCAGGTCCGCGACGGCAACGGCGACGCCGCCTGGCTGCGCGCGACCGGCGCCGAGCCGGTGGCCGAGGACAAGGCCGATGCCTATATCACCCGGCAAAGGGAGATCGATTCCGACCTGTGGGTGCTGGAGGTGGAGGACAAGGACGGTCGTCTGCCCTTCCTGGAGCGCATTCTGGCCGGTTGACCTGTTGCCTTGTGCCGGAAATGCGCT
>JACQAD010000384.1 GCA_016195125.1 Magnetospirillum sp. | reverse complement strand
TAGCAACAGATGGTGCGGACGGGAGCGTTGAGTCCCAGGGACTTGGCCTGACGCTGCCATTCCTTAAGGGACGATCCGGTGGTGGTGGTGGAAAATTGCGGATAAAGGGGCAACAGCACGATTTCGTCGGCCCCCCATTCCTTGATGGCGGTCACCGCCTCGGCCGTGAACGGATGCCAGTAGCGCATGGCCAGGAAACAGCGGAAGCCATGACCCAATACGTGTTCCAGGGCACGGGCCTGGGCTTGGGTTTCCGGCACCAGCGGCGAACGCCCGCCGATATGAGCGTAAATGCCCCGCGCCACCGGTGCCCGCTTGCGCGAGATCCTCCTGGCCAAGAACCAACGAATGAGGGCGGGAGCGCCGATGATCGCCTTGTCGTTGAACAGGTTGAACAGGAAGGGCTCCACGGCCTCGAGCGAATCCGGGCCGCCGAGATTGAAAAGAACGATGGCCGTTTTCCTGCCGCCGGCTTCGGTCATTCCGATTGTCCTTCGATGGTCGGGCGGGCGTCGCGCTTCGGCTCCGTCTCGCTCAACAGATCAACCCTTCCAGCTCTTCACCCGTTCGGCCAGCCGGGCCACATTGTCCGGCGGCGTCGGCGGCGTGATGCCATGGCCGAGATTGAAGATGAACGGCCCCTTGGAGAGCCCCTTCAGCACCCGGTCGATGCCGGCATCCAAGGCCTCGCCGCCGGCCACCAGCAGCAGCGGGTCGAGATTGCCCTGAACCGTGCATTTGGTCTGCAACTCGGCGGCGGCCCAATCCAGCGGCACCGAAGGGTCGAGAGAGACGCCGCTGACCTTGGTCTCGGTGACATAGCGCTTGTAAAGATATCCGGCCTGACGGGGAAAGCCGATGACCGGCACGCCCGGCCGTTCGGCACGAATGCGTTCCACCAAGGTGCGGGTCGGCGCGATCACCCAGCGCTCGAACATATCCTCGGGTAGGGCTCCGGCCCAGGTATCGAAAATCTGGATGGCCTCGGCGCCGTTATCGATCTGACGGATCAGATAATCGCCGGTGGCCTGGACCAGCAGCGCCATCAGGCGGGCGAACAGGTCGGGCTGGCCGAACATCATGCCCTTGGCCTTGGCGAAATCCTTCGAGCCGCTGCCCTCGATCATGTAGGTGGCTACCGTCCACGGCGCACCGGCGAAGCCGATCAGGGCGGTGGTGGCGGGAATGGTGGCGGAAAGTTTCTTGACCGTTTCGTAGACCGGAGCGAGATGGTCGTGCAGGCCCGAGAGGTCGAGACCATCCAGATCCATTGCCGAGCGAATCGGCGTCAATACCGGACCTTCGCCTTCCTTGAACGCAACATGCTGCCGCAACGCGTCGGGGATCACCAAAATGTCGGAAAACAGGATGGCAGCATCGAAGCCATAGCGCCGCAGCGGCTGCAGGGTGACTTCGCAGGCCAGGTCGGAATTGTAGCAAAGGTCGAGGAAGCTGCCGGCGGCGGTGCGGGTGGCCTTGTATTCCGGGAGGTAGCGCCCGGCCTGACGCATCAGCCAGAAGGGCGGCGGGGTGAGGGTCTCACCGGCAAGGGCGCGCAGGAAGGGCTTGGATGAGTTGGACAAGGGCGTGGGCCTCGAAGCGGTGGGGTGGCTCCCTACTTACAGACTTTAAGGTTTAGAGAAAAGGTTGCTGTGGTTGGTGGGTGCCTGTGGAAAAGGGGGATTAGAGCTTTTCCACACCTCTTCCCCAGCCTTGTCCCGCTGCACCGCACAAACGAGAAATCCTGTGGATGAAAGGCCTAACATCTTGTAATCACAGGATGAAGCCTAAATCAAACCATGGGGAAATCGGGTGTAGAGCGCGCGGATTCACGCTATCCTCGGCAAGCGTTCAAAGAATTATGGACAGGGGCGCGACTCGGCTTATGGAATTGGGGCCAGCGGGGAGCGATTTCGGCCCCCCAGGTGCGGACCCCCCCTTATCCACGGACTTGCGGGTTATCCACAGTCATGAAGAATTTTCATCTCCATCTCGTCTCCGACGCCACCGGCGAGACCGTGACCTCGGTGGCCCGCGCCTGCCTGGTCCAGTTCGAAGGGGTTCAGCCCATTCAGCACAATTGGTGGCTGGTGCGCACCCAGGGCCAGGTGGAGCGGGTCATCGCCGGCATCGAGGATCATCCCGGCCTGGTCTTCTTCACCCTGGTGGACGGCGGGGTTCGCACGCTGCTGGAAGAGGCGTGCCGGCGCCGTAAGATTCCCTGCATCTCGCTGCTGGACCCGGTGATGGCCGGGCTGTCGGCGTTTCTCGGCGTCGAGGTCTCGGCCCTGCCCGGACGCCAGTATCAGCTGGACGCCGAATATTTTCGCCGCATCGACGCTATGCAATTCACTCTCTCCCACGATGACGGCCAGCTGATCGAGGCGGTGGACCAGGCCGATATCGTCCTGGTGGGCGTGTCGCGGTCTTCCAAGACACCCACGTGCATGTATCTGGCCAATCGTGGCCTCAAATGCGCCAATTATCCCCTGGTTCCCGGCGTGCCGCTGCCGCCTGAGCTGGAGCGGGTCAAGAACCCGCTGGTGGTGGGGTTGACCAAGGATCCCAAGAGCCTGTCCGATATTCGCCGGGCGCGGCTGCGCCTGCTCAACCAGGAAGAAGAAGCCGATTACGCCCAGTTCGAAAAGGTCAAGGAGGAGGTCCAGGCGGCGCGGCGCATCTTCTCGCGCCTGGGCTGGCCGGTGGTGGACGTGACGCGGCGCTCCATCGAGGAGGCCTCGGCGGCCATCGTCCAGCTTTACGAACGCCATCTGGAAGCGCGCGAGGCCAAGGCCGGACTCGGGGCCGAGCCGTCATGATCGTCCTGGCCTCGGCCAGTGCCGCCCGCCGCCGCATGCTGGAACAGGCGGGCGTGATCTTCAGCGTCGATGTGGCGGCCATCGATGAGGATGCCGTCAAGCAATCCCTGGCCACCGAAACCCGCAATCCCGCCCGGCCCGCCGCCTTGCTGGCCGAGCTGAAGGCGGTGCGGGTGTCCGCCCGCCATCCCGGCGCCCTGGTGATCGGCGCCGATCAGATGCTCGATCAGGAAGGGCTCTGGTACGACAAGCCCGCCGATCGCGCCCAGGCCCGCGCCCAGCTCGTGGCTCTGCGCCATCGCACCCATCGCCTGACCAGTTCGGTGGTGGCGGTCAGGGACGGGCGCCGGCTGTGGTACCACACCGAATCGGCCTTGCTGACCATGCGCAATTTTTCCGATGCCTTCCTGGATCACTACCTGGACAATGCCGGCGAGGCGGTGTTGTCCTCGGTGGGGGCCTATCAGCTGGAAGGCCTGGGCGCCCAATTGTTTCTGAGCGTCGAGGGCGACTTTTTCACCATCCTCGGCCTGCCCTTGCTGGCGCTGCTGGATTTCCTGCGCGAGAACGGAGAACTGGTGTCATGATTCTGTCGGGCAAGGCCAGATTGGCCGGAGTGCTGGGCTGGCCGGTTTCCCACTCGCGCTCGCCCCGCCTGCATGGCTTCTGGCTTCGGCAATTGGGCATCGACGGCGCCTATCTGCCCCTGGCGGTGGCGCCCGCCGATCTGGCCCTGGTGGTTCGTGCTCTGCCCCGCATGGGCTTCGCCGGCGCCAACGTTACCGTGCCCCATAAGGAAAAGGTGATGGCGCTGGTGGATCACCTCGATCCCCTGGCGGCGCGCATCGGCGCGGTCAATACGCTGGTGGTGCGGCCCGACGGCTCCCTGGAGGGCCGCAATACCGATGCCTTCGGTTTTCTGGAGAATCTGCGTTGCGGCTGCCCCGGCTGGGTCGCCTCGGCGGGACCGGCCATGGTGATCGGTGCCGGGGGGGCCGCCCGCGCCGTCGTCGCCGCCCTGGTCGATGCCGGCATTCCCGAGATCCGTCTGACCAACCGTACCGCCGAACGGGCCGATCAGCTGGCCGCCGAATTGGGGGGCCCCATTCGGGTGGTGCCGTGGCATCAGCGTTCGGATTATCTGGCCGGAGCCGCCCTGCTGGTCAACACCACCACTCAGGGGATGACCGGTCAGCCGGGTTTGGAGCTGGATCTCTCGGCCCTGCCCATGACGGCGGTGGTTAACGATATCGTCTATGTGCCCTTGGAGACCGATCTGCTGGCCCGGGCGCGGGCGCGGGGCAATCCGGTGGTGGATGGCCTGGGCATGCTGTTGTATCAAGCCGTGCCGGGATTCGAGGCCTGGTTCGGAAGTCGGCCCGAAGTCACCGACGAGCTGCGGGCCTTCGTGTTGGCGGGTTGAATGAAGATTCTCGGTCTCACCGGCTCCATCGGCATGGGCAAGAGCACGACGGCCGCCATGCTGCGCCGCCTGGGTCTGCCGGTACATGATTCCGACGCCACCGTGCACCGCCTGTTCGCCAGGGGCGGCAAGGCGGTGGCGGCGGTGGACGCGGCCTTTCCCGGCGTGGTGGTCGACGGTGCCGTCGATCGGGCCCGTCTGGGCGCCAGGGTGTTCGGCGACGATGCCGCCCTGAAGCGGCTGGAAGCCCTGGTCCATCCCCTGGTCAGGGCCGCCGAGCGCGACTTTCTGGTCCGCTGCCGGCGGCGGCGTGTGCCCGTGGTGGTCCTGGATATTCCGCTGCTGTTCGAAACCGGCGGCGAGGTCCGCTGCGACAAGGTGGCGGTGGTCAGCTGTCCGGCCTTTCTTCAGGCGGCGCGTGTCCTGGCGCGGCCGGGGATGACGCCGGAACGGCTGGCCCTTATCCTGGCCAAGCAGATGCCCGACGGCGACAAGCGCCGCCGCGCCGATTTCGTGATTGCCACCGGCCTGGGGAAAGCCCCGGCGCTGAAACGCCTCAAGACCATCCTGACCCTCATGCGGACGGAATCCCCATAATGCGCGAGATCGTGCTCGACACCGAAACCACCGGCTTCGATCCCCTCAGCGGTCACCGCCTGGTGGAAATCGGCTGCGTCGAGCTGATGAACCATCTGCCCACCGGCGAGGTGTTCCATCGCTACTGCAATCCCGAGCGCGATATGCCGGAGGAAGCCTTCAAGGTCCACGGCCTGTCGGTGGAATTTTTGGCCGACAAGCCGCTCTTCGCCGAGATCGTCGCCGATTTCCTGGAATTCATCGGTGACGCGCCGCTGGTCATTCACAATGCCGAATTCGACATGCGCTTCATCAACGCCGAGATGGCGCGGCTGGGCTTTCCGCCCCTGCCCATGAGCCGCTCCATCGACACGGTGATGATGGCCCGCAAGCGCTTTCCCGGCGCCCAGGCCAATCTCGACGCCCTGTGCCGCCGCTTCGAGATCGACAACACCCACCGCACCCGGCATGGCGCCTTGCTGGATTCGGAATTGCTGGCCGAGGTCTATCTGCAGCTGATCGGCGGACGGCAGCCCGGCCTGGAGCTGGGCGTGACCAAGGGCGGTGGGACCGCCGCCGCCGCCGCGATCGACTCGGTGCAACGGGATTTCCGCCCGGCGCGGCCCCATGCGCCCACTGACGAGGAGACCGCGGCTCACACGGCGTTCGTGGCCAAGCTCAAGAACGCCGTGTGGCTCAGGGAAGAAGCCTAGGCCTGGGCGTTTTCCTGGGCGGCCATCTCTTCGAGGCGGGCGCGGTAGAGCTGGGTGAAGTCGAGCGGCTGCAGCAGCAACGCCGGCAGGCCGCCGTCGCGGGTCATGTCCGAGACGATGTTGCGGGCATAGGGGAACAGCAGGCGCGGGCATTCGATCAGCAGCACCGGATGAACCTGCTCTTCCGGCAGATTGAGGGTGAAGACGCCGGCATAGGCCAGTTCAAGAATGAACAGCGGCTTGGCTTCCAGCTTGGCCTCGATCTTCAGGTGCAGGACCACCTCGAAGACGTTGGGGCCGAGATTGTTGACGTTGACGTCCACATGAATCGGAATCTCGGGATTCTGGCCCTGCATCTCGAGGAAAATCTGGGGAGCCCCCGGAACCTCGAAGGACAGATCCTTGAT
>JACQAD010000383.1 GCA_016195125.1 Magnetospirillum sp. | reverse complement strand
CGGCCTTGGCCAGCACGTCCACGGGATCGATGCCCGCCGCCCGCAGGCGCTCGGTCTCGTCCACCGGAATCCCTGAGACGCGTTCCAGCGTCAAAAGCCGCTTGCCGGTGCGCAGCCAATCCACCTCGGGCACCTTGAAATTGTCGTCGCCGCGAAAATTCTCGGCCAGCTCCGCCGCCGCCGCCGCCGCCTCGAAGCGCAGATCCATCTCCAGGGTGACGGATTCCTCGAAGGTCTTGACCGTCTCCACCGGCTTGAGGCGGCGCAGGCCCGGCATGGCCATCTCGGCCCATTCCGCCAGCCAGTACAAAAGGTCGATATCGCGGTGGAACTTGGCATCGACGCCGGGGCGCAGCACCTTGACCGCCACTTCGCGCCCCTCACGGGTCACGGCGAAATGGACCTGGGCGATGGAGGCGGCGGCCACCGGCTCGTCATCGAAGCTGGTGTAGAAATTCTCCAGCGGGCCGCCCAGCTCTTCCTCGACGATGGCGCGGGCTTGGGCGGCGGCGAAGGGCGGCAGCTTGTCCTGCAGGCCGGACAGATCGGCGGCCATTTCCTCGCCCAGCAGATCGGCGCGGGTGGACAGGGCCTGACCCAGCTTGATGAAGGATGGACCCAGCTCGGTCAGCGCCTCGGCCAGCCGCTCGCCGGGCCGCCCCGCGCCCACCGCCCGACGGCCGCCACGCAGCAACGGCGCCACGAAGCGCGCCGCCGGCAGGTAATCCTCCAGCAGGAACAGGGCGTCATGGCGGGCCAGAACCCGGCCGATGGTCAGCAGACGATTGAGATTGCGCAGCGCACGGAACATCTACAGGCGCCAGCCCGAATGAATGGCGGCGATGCCCGCCGACAGGTTGCGATAGGAGACCTGGGCGAAGCCGGCGGCTTCGATCATGGCGGCCAGTTCTTCCTGTGGCGGGAATTTACGGATGCTTTCCACCAGATACTGATAGGCCTCGGCATTGCCGGTGACCATGCCGCCGACCTTGGGCAGGATCGAGAAGGAATAGGCGTCGTAGGCCTGCTTCAATCCGGGCACGATGACATGGGAGAATTCCAGGCACATGAAGCGCCCGCCCGGCTTCAACACCCGATAGGCCTCGGCGATGGCCTGGTCCCAATGGGTGACGTTGCGCAGGCAGAAGGCGATGGTATAGCGGTCGACCGACCGGTCAGGTAGCGGCAGCGATTCGGCATTGCCGCAGACCCAGGTCAGTCCGTCGAGCAGGTTGCGGTCCACCGCCCGGTCGCGGCCCACCGCCAGCATTTCGCGGTTGATGTCGCAGATTGTGACCGGCCCGCCGCCCCGCTTTCGCCAGCCGAAGGCGATATCGCCGGTCCCGCCGCCCACGTCCAGCAGTACCTGATCGGGCCGCGGCCGCAGTTGGTCGAGGAAGGCCGCCTTCCACAGGCGGTGCACCCCGGCGCTCATCAGATCGTTCATGAGGTCGTATTTGGACGCCACCGAATCGAAGACGCCGCGGACCAGGGCGACCTTGTCGTCCTCGGCCACGGTCTTGAAGCCGAAATGGGTGGTGCCGGCGGGGGTATGCTCTGTCGTCATGGGCCGGCACATTAGCTTGGAATCGTCACGCTGTCACTGCCGCGAAGGAGGAAAGGCCGGCGCAGAATCGCGCCGGCCTTTCGGGATGGATCACGCCGCCTTGCCGTGACGCAGATGGGCGGCCATGGCGCTATCGTCCTTGCTGATATGCTCCTGCAGCCAGGAGGACAGGTACTCGAACAGGGCGGTATTGGCGTTGGGCCGGTTTTCCTCGACGGCGCGCCGGAGCGGAACGATCCGCTCCAGGAATCCGGCATGGGAGGACCGGTGGCTGTTGAGGCCGGGATAGCCGGCCTTGGTCATCAGCGCCTCTTCCTCGCGGAAGTGCTCGCCCATGGTGCGCGAGATCGTCGACAACACGCTGATGGCGGCCTTGCCGCCGTCGCCGGCCATCATCTGACGATAAAAGTCATTGATCTGATCGAAAATGAGCCGGTGATGATCGTCCACCTCGGCAAATCCGGTCAGCAAGGAATCGTCCAGGCGCAGCAGCGTCATATCCTTCTTGTCGGCGCGCACCTGTGTGAGGAAACGCCCGACCTCGCGACGGAGGAATTCGGCCTGCTTGGACAGATCGGTCGCGGAATCCTTGATCTGCTCGGCCGCATGTCCGGTTTCCCTGGCGGCCTGTTCCACCGAAACGATGTTGGACGAGACCTCCTCGGTGCCGGTGGCGGCCTGCTCGACGTTGCGGGCGATCTCGGTGGTGGCGGCGCTTTGCTCCTCCACCGCCGCCGCCACGGCCGAGCTGATCTCGCCCATCTCACCGATCACCTGGGAGATGCTGGCGATGGCCTGGACCGCGGCGGAGGTGCCTTCCTGCACGGCCTTGATCTGGGCGGCGATCTCGTCGGTGGCCTTGCCGGTCTGATTGGCCAGATTCTTGACCTCGCCGGCCACTACGGCAAAGCCCTTGCCGGCGTCGCCGGCCCGCGCCGCCTCGATGGTGGCGTTGAGGGCCAGAAGATTGGTCTGAGCGGCGATGTCGTTGATGAGCTTGACGATTTCACCGATCTTGCCGACGTTGTCGGACAGTGCCCGCACCTGTTCGGTGGTCGAGCCGGCCTCGTGGCCGGCGCGGACCGAGACCGCCTGGGAGCGTTCGACCTGATGGGCGATCTCCTTGATGGAGGCCGCCAGTTCCTCGGTGGCCGAGGCCACGGTCTGGACATTGGCCGAGGCCTGTTGCGCCGAGGACGCCACCGTGGTGGCCTGAGCGCTGGTCTCGGTGGCGGTGCCCGACATCTGGCCCGAAGCCGCCTGAATCTCGGTGGCCGCCGAGGTCACGGTTTCGATGACCTTGCCGACGCTGGCCTCGAAGGTGTCGGCCAGCTTGCGCATGGCGGCCGCCCGGTCGAGTTCCGCCTGCTTCTTCTGTTCCTCCTGATCGGCTTCCAGCTGACGGACGCGGATCAGCTGATCCTTGAAATGGGCGACGGACCTGGCCATCAGACCGATCTCGTCGCCGCGCCCGCCATGGGGAACGTCGACCGTCAGGTTGTTCCTGGCCAATTCCCCCATCACTCCGGTCATGGAATCGATGGGCCGGCTGATGGACCGGCCGGTCAGGAAGGCGATCAGGGCGCCAATGATCAGAGACAGGCCGGAAAGGGTCGCCAGCATCAGGTTCACGTCGGCACTGGTGGCATGGGCGCTGTCCATGAACGTCTCGGCCTGCTTGGCGGCGGCGGTGACGATGGCCTCGTTCCGCTCGGCACTGAGCTTGGACAGCTCCGCGCCCCGGCCGTAAAGCAGCGCCATGGCGCCGTCACGATCACCGGCCTTACTCTTGGCGATCATTTCGGTGACGGTTTCCTGATAGGCCTTGAAGGCCGCGACCGACTCGTCGAACAGGGCCTTGTCGCCGAGAGTGGCGGCCTTGGCGATGGCCATGGATGACAGGAATTCCTTGGAATCCGCTTCGATCGCGGCGATGGATTCCTCCACCTCCTGGGCGGAGAAAGCCATGATCACGTCCCGCATGTTGATGCGGATGCCGCGAAAGGCCGCCCGGGCCTCCGACAGTTCGCGCACGACGACGAACGGGTGATCATGGAACTGGTTGGTCACCGTGGCCAGCGTCTTGGCGCTGTTGATGCCGACGGTTCCCGCGGCGACGGTCAGAATGAGAACCGCCACGAACCCGGCGGCAAGCCTGATCGAAATCCGCATATTTGTGATAAAGGACATGATAGCCCCCAAATCCAACCCAAATGGAACATGCCATTTCGCAACAGTATATGCCTTTAGCCATATTTTATCGCATGCCAATATTCAGCCGCCCTTCCCCGCTTGCCGCATGGCTTCGCTTTTCCCCGTGAACCGCCTCTTTCCCTAAGCTCCCGAAGCGGTATAGTCCTTCCATGCCGGAGCTGCCCGAAGTCGAGACCGTCGCCCGAGGCCTTGCCCAAGTGTGGGAGGGGCGGATATTCGCGTCCGTCACCTGCCGCCGCGCCGGACTGCGCCGGCCCTTTCCCGAGGATTTCGCCGCCCGTCTGACCGGACGCCGGGTGGAGAGCGTGGGCCGGCGCGCCAAATATCTGGTCGTCCGCCTCGATTCCGGGCTGATCATGCTGGGCCATCTGGGCATGTCGGGCCGCATGACCATCTCGGGCTTGCGCAACGAACCGCCCGGCCCCCACGACCATGTGGAATGGATCACCGACCAGGGGATCAGCGTCACCCTGACCGATCCGCGCCGCTTTGGGCTGATGACGCTGTGCGCCGCCCATGAGCTGGCCTCCCACCCGCTGCTGGAAGGGATCGGGCCGGAGCCCCTGGGCGAGTCGTTCGACGCCGCCGCCCTGACCTCGGCCCTGGAGGGCAAGGCCTCCCCCATCAAGACCGCCCTGCTGGACCAGCGGGTGGTGGCTGGGCTGGGCAATATCTATGTGTGCGAAAGCCTGTTCCGCGCCGGATTGTCGCCGCTGCGCCCGGCGGGATCGCTGAATCCGGCCGAGATCGCCCGGCTGGTGCCGCTGATCAAGACCGTCCTGCGCGAGGCCATCGCCGCCGGCGGGTCGAGCCTGCGCGATCACGCCCGGCCCGACGGCGAACTGGGCTATTTCCAGCATTCCTTCCAGGTCTACGGCCGCGAGGGCGAGCGTTGCGGCGACTGCCCCGGCGCGCCCCGCTGCGACGGCATCCTGCGCATCGTCCAGGCGGGTCGCTCCACTTTCTATTGTGCAGAGCGGCAAAGGTGATGGTATAGCGATTGCCATGGCACGTATTCGGCATGTTTTTACCGCTTTCGCGCTTGTCCTCCTCCTCTGCGCCCCCGCAACGGCGCGAGCCGAGGCCTTTCTGTCCGCCTATGAGGATCTGCCCCTGGCTCCGGGCCTGAGCGAGATTCCCGATTCCGGGCTCGCCTTCGATTCCCCCGGCGGCCGCATCGTCGAGGCCTATGCCCACGGCGCCGTCAAACCCGCCGACATCCTGAAATTCTATTCCGTCACCCTGCCGCAATTGGGCTGGACGCGAGAGAGCGACCGCCTGTACCGCCGCGAGTCAGAGGTGCTGCGCCTGGACCCCGCCCCCGATCGGCACGGCATCACCGTGCGCTTCGCCATATCTCCCGAATAACCCGCCATCACTCCCGAATAACCCGAGCGAAAAAGGAATCCCCATGGCTTTCGAGAACATCACCGTCGAGACCCGCGGCAATGTCGGCCTCATCGCCCTGAACCGGCCCAAGGCCATGAACGCGCTGTGCGCCGCCCTGATCGCCGAGCTGGGCCAGGCCCTGAACGCCTTCGAGGCCGATGATGCCGTCGGCGCCATCGTCCTGACCGGTTCCGAGAAGGCGTTCGCCGCCGGTGCCGACATCAAGGAGATGGCCGAGCGCGGCTACATGGACGTCTATATGTCCAATTTCATCACCAATGGCTGGGAAGCCATCACCAAGTGCCGCAAGCCCATCATCGCCGCCGTCTCCGGCTTCGCCTTGGGCGGCGGCTGCGAGGTCGCCATGATGTGCGACTTCATCCTGGCCGGTGACAACGCCAAGTTCGGCCAGCCCGAAATCACCATCGGCACCATTCCCGGCGCCGGCGGCACCCAGCGCCTGACCCGTGCCATCGGCAAGGCCAAGGCCATGGAAATGTGCCTCACCGGACGCATGATGAACGCCGCCGAGGCCGAGTGCTCGGGCCTGGTCAGCCGTGTCGTGCCGGTGGCCGAACTGGTGGACGAAGCCGTCAAGGTGGCCGGCAAGATCGCCTCCCTGTCGCGCCCCATCGTCATGCTGTGCAAGGAATCGGTCAACGCCGCCTTCGAGACCGGCCTGGCCCAGGGCATCACCTTCGAGCGCCGCCTGTTCCACTCCACCTTCGCCACCCTTGACCAGAAGGAAGGCATGGCCGCCTTCGTCGAGAAGCGCGCCCCCGTCTTCCAGAATAAGTAATTCGACACGGCCCCCGGTGAATCCGCCGGGGGCCGATTCAATGCTTGACGGGTCGAAGGCTCGGACATATAAACGCGCCTTCGAATTTGATCCCAGTTCCAAGGTTCTGATCCATGGCCCATCATAAGTCGGCTAAGAAGCGCATCCGCCAGACCGAGCGTCGCACCGAGGTCAATCGCGCCCGCGTGAGCCGCATCCGCACCTTCGTCAAGAAGGTCGAACTTGCCATTACCAGCGGAGATTCCGCTGCCGCCCAAGCCGCCCTCAAGGATGCTCAGCCCGAGCTGATGAAGGGTGCCCAGGCCGGCGTGCTCCACAAGAACACCGCGTCGCGCAAGGTTTCTCGCCTGTGCGCCCGCGTCAAGGACATGAAGCCGCTGGCCTAATCGCCAAGCGCCTGAATTTCCTTAAGGATTTCAAGGGCCGCGCCATGTGCGCGGCCCTTGTCGCTTGCCAAGTCCAGACGATTCCACGAGTCCGCGATTGCAAGCAAAAAATTTCACATGTTCGCGTTCCGATCACGTTGCGAGTCAACGCGCAGGTCGGTAGAGTCGCAACCCTCGCTGGCCGGAATACATCGGCGCCGCGACTTCAATGGATATTGTCTTTTTTACTTTGTTTCTGCTTTTCGCAACTCTGTGAAGCAGATCACAGTTGTATCATGACTTTTTGTAATATGGATGCTTGGGCATATTTACAGAAGCCTGCCGGAGGGAGTATGACTCCGGCGGCCGTGATCAGGGGTAGGATGGACGTGCACTCGGCGAGAATTCGCCGATCCGGGAGGGGAGCCCGGCGCAGCCAAGTCACCCACGATTGATAGCAAGACGGTGTCGGGGAAGGTTTCACGGCATCGCGGGGCGGGCACGTAAGGATTCGGGGATCTCAATGGTGAAGTCTGAGTGGGATCGGGTGAAGGTCAGGCTGAAGGACGAAGTGGGCGATGCCGCCTACCGCTCCTGGCTGCGCCCCATCACCCTGCATGGGATTAGTGACGATGCCGTCAGGCTGGCCCTGCCGACGCGCTTCATGCGCGACTGGGTCAACACCCATTATGCCGAGCGCATCCGCACCCTGTGGGGCGCCGAGAACCCCGCCATCCGCAATGTGGAGATCGTGGTCGAGGCCGCCCGCGCCGCCGCCGTCAAGGCCGTCGCCGAACTGGCCGCCCCGCGCAGCGCCGCCGAGCCGGCGGCCAATGTCACCCCGCTGGCCGCCAAATCCGCCCCGCCCTGCGCGCCGGCGCCGGTCAACGGCAATGCCGAGAACGACGAGCTGGGCGCCCAGCTGGACCCGCGCTTCACCTTCAAGAATTTCGTGGTGGGCAAGCCCAACGAATTCGCCTGGGCCGCCGCCAGACGCGTCGCCGAGGCCGATCAGGTCTCCTTCAACCCGCTGTTCCTCTATGGCGGCGTCGGCCTGGGCAAGACCCATCTGATGCACGCCATCGCCCACCACATCCGCGAGCGCAATCCCGAGCGCAGCGTGCTGTACCTCTCCGCCGAGAAGTTCATGTACCGCTTCATCCGGGCCTTGCGCGGCCAGGACACCATGTCCTTCAAGGAGCAGTTCCGCTCCGTCGACGTGCTGATGATCGACGATGTCCAGTTCATCGCCGGCAAGGACGCCACCCAGGAAGAATTCTTCCACACCTTCAACGCCCTGGTGGACCAGAGCCGCCAGATCGTCATCTCCGCCGACAAGTCACCCAGCGATCTGGAAGGCATCGAGGAGCGCCTGCGCTCGCGCATGGCCTGCGGCCTGGTGGCCGACATCCACGCCACCACCTACGAGCTGCGCCTGGGCATTCTCCAGTCCAAGGCCGAGCAGATGGGCGTGATCGTGCCCGAGAAGGTCATGGAATTCCTGGCCCACAAGATCATCTCCAACGTCCGCGAGCTGGAAGGCGCGCTGAACCGCGTCGTCGCCCATTCCCAGCTGGTGGGCCGCGCCATCACCCTGGAAACCACCCAGGAAGTGCTGCAGGATCTGCTGCGCGCCTCCGACCGCCGGATCACCATCGAGGAGATCCAGAAGAAGGTGGCCGAGCATTTCACCATCAAGCTGGCCGAGATGTCCTCGGCCCGGCGCTCGCGCCAGGTGGCCCGGCCCCGCCAGATCGCCATGTATCTGGCCAAGCAGCTGACCTCGCGCTCGCTGCCCGAGATCGGCCGCAAGTTCGGCGGCCGCGACCACACCACCGTCATGCACGCGGTGAAAAAGGTCGAGGAACTCAAGGAAGCCGACCAGAATTTCGCCGAGGACGTGGAATTGCTGCGCCGGATGCTGCAGGGCTGAGCGCCCTCTCCCGAAATCGCTTTTGGACTCCCGCGCCTGTGATATACTGCCCAGCCCTGCCTCAGGGGGGGGCAGTCTTGATTCACATCGGGTAGTCAGCAAACCGCCATGAAACTGACCATCGAGCGTGCCGCGCTGTTGAAGTCGCTGGCCCATGTCCAGAGCGTCGTTGAACGCCGGACCACCATTCCGATCCTGTCCAATGTCAAGCTCGAAGGCCGCTCCGGCATGCTTTCGCTCAATGCCACGGACATGGATCTCGACATCATCGAATCGGTCCCGGCCGATGTGGTGCGCCCCGGCGCCACCACCGCCCCGGCCCACACCTTCTACGAGATCGTGCGCAAGTTGCCCGACGGCTCGCAGGTGGAGATCGAGTATCACGCCGATGACGGCCAGCTGACGCTGCGCTCGGGACGGTCCAAGTTCTCGCTGGCCTGCCTGCCCGTCGAGGATTTCCCGGTCCTGTCCGGCGGCGAGCTGCCGTTCAGCTTCGCGCTGTCGGCGGCCGAGCTCAAGATTCTGATCGACCGCACCCGCTTCGCCATCTCCACCGAGGAGACGCGGTACTACCTGAACGGCATCTACCTGCATGCCGCCACCGGCCCCGACGGCGAGGTGCTGCGCGCCGTGGCCACCGACGGCCACCGCCTGGCCCGGGTCGAGATCACCATGCCGGTGGGCGCCGGCGGCATGCCCGGCATCATCGTGCCGCGCAAGACCGTCGCCGAGATCCGCAAGCTGATCGACGAGACCGATTGCGAGATCACGGTGTCCCTGTCCGAGACCAAGCTGAAATTCGCCTTCGGCGACGCGGTCCTGACCTCCAAGCTGATCGACGGCACCTTCCCCGATTACGAACGGGTGATTCCCGCCGACAACGACAAAATCCTGGTGGTCGACTGCAAGAGCTTCGCCCAGGCCGTGGATCGCGTCTCGGCCATCTCCACCGAGAAGAGCCGGGCCATCAAGCTGGCTCTGGAGAAGGGCTCCGCCACCCTGTCGGCGTCCAGCCCCGAGAACGGCAGCGCCGTCGAGGAACTGGAGGCCGATTACGCCTCCACGCCGCTGGAGATCGGCTTCAACTCCCGCTACCTGATGGACATTCTGGCCCAGGTGGAGGGTGATTCGGCCCGCTTTGCCATGGCCGACGCCGCGTCGCCCACCGTGGTCCGCGAGCTCACCGACGGCGGCGCCATCTATGTGCTGATGCCGATGCGGGTTTGACCGGTGAGGGGTTGATCGAGGGCGTGGTGACGGAGGCGGCGGATGCCGCGCGGCAGGCGGTTCGCCGGTTGTCGCTGGCCGATTTCCGCTGTTACCACCAGCTTCGCCTCGAGGTCGATTGCCGGCCGGTGGTCCTCACGGGGCCCAACGGCGCCGGCAAGACCAATCTCCTTGAGGCGCTGTCCTTCCTGGTTCCCGGCCGCGGCCTGCGCCGCGCCGGTCTGGCGGACATCTCCCGCCACGCTCTGCCGGCCGGATCGCCCTGGGCGGTTTCGGCCATCCTGGATGGCCCTTCCGGGCGGGTGGAGATCGGAACCGGCCGGGAAGCGGGCCACGAACGCCGCTCGGTGCGTATCGACGGCCAGCCCGCCAAGCCGGGCGATCTGGCCGATCTGGTTTCGGCGCTGTGGCTGACCCCGGCCATGGACCGTTTGTTTACCGAGGGGGCGGGCGGACGCCGCCGCTTTCTCGACCGTCTGGTGTTCGGGCTGCGGCCCGGCCACGCCGCTCAGGCCGGTGCTTATGAGCACGCCATGCGCGAGCGCACGCGCCTGCTGCGCGCCGCCAGGGAGGGCAAGGGCCGACCCGACCCGGCCTGGCTCGGCGCCCTGGAGGAGGGCATGGCGCGGCATGGTCTGGCCATGGCCGAGGCGAGGCTGGAGACGATCCGCCGCCTGGACGCGG
>JACQAD010000382.1 GCA_016195125.1 Magnetospirillum sp. | reverse complement strand
CGCGCTTGCCGGCGTAGCCGCCCAAGTGCTCGACCATGGTGAACACGTCGGCCAGGACCTGGCAGGGGTGGTGCGTGTCGGTCAGGCCGTTGATCACCGGCACGCTGGCATACTTGGCCAGTTCGGTCAGCTTGTCCGACTGATTGGTGCGGATCATGATGGCGTCGACGAAGCGCGACAGCACCCTGGCGGTATCGGCGATGGTCTCGCCCCGGCCGAGTTGGCTGTCGCCGCTGGTCAGGTTGATGACGTCGCCGCCCAATTGCTTCATGCCCGCCTCGAACGAGACCCGGGTGCGGGTCGAGGGCTTCTCGAAGATCATGGCCAGCATCTTGCCGGGCAGCGGAACCTTGCCGACCTTGCCCTGCTTGTAGGCCAGGCCGAGATCAAGGATATGGCGCAGCGTCGCCGTCTCGAACTGGTCGAGATCAAGAAAATGGCGCGGGGCGGCGGATTGACTCTGGGAACTCATTTTACCTCGCCGAAAGTGCGAGACAGGATGCCGATGGCTTCGTCCACATGGCCCTCATCAATGATCAGGGGCGGCAGCAATCGCACGACATTGTCGCCGGCACCCACGGTCAACAGACCGTTGGCCGCCAGTTTGGCGACGATTTCAGAATTGAGCGGACGGGTCTTGATGCCGATCATCAGCCCCAATCCGCGAACATCCTCGACCACGGAAGGGAAGCGGGTGGCGAGGTCGTCGAGACGTCCGCGCAGCAGACCCGCCATTCGCCGGACATGCTCCAGGAAGCCGGGCTCGCCCATGACGTCGATCACCGCCTCGGCGGCCGCCATAGCCAGCGGGTTGCCGCCGAAGGTGGAGCCGTGGGTGCCGGCGGTCAGACCGGCCGCCGCCTTTTCCGTGGCCAGGCAGGCGCCGACCGGAAAACCGCCGCCCAGGCCCTTGGCCGCCGCCATGATGTCGGGGGTGATGCCCGATTGCTCGTGGGCGAACAAGGTACCGGTACGGCCCATGCCGGTCTGGACCTCGTCGAGGATCAGCAGCAGGCCGAACTCATCGGCGGTGGCGCGCAGACGGCGCAGGTATTCAGGATCGCCGGGAACGATGCCGCCCTCGCCCTGGACCGGCTCCACCAGGATGGCGGCGGTATTGGGGCCGATGGCGTCGCGCAGGGCGTTGAGATTGCCGTAGGGGACGTGATCGAAACCCTCGACCATCGGCGCGAAGCCTTCCAGATGCTTCTTCTGGCCGCCGGCGGCGATGGTCGCCAGGGTACGGCCATGAAAAGCGCCCTCGGCGCAGATGATGCGGTGCCGCTCGGGCCGTCCGGCGACGTAATGATGGCGCCGGGCCATCTTGATGCAAGCCTCCAGCGCCTCGGCGCCGGAATTGCAGAAGAACACGGTCTCGGCGAAGGTGCGCGCCACCAGCTTGGCCGCCACCTTTTCCTGCCCCGGAACCCGGTACAGGTTGGAGGTGTGCCACAGCTTGGCGGCCTGGGCGGTCAGGGCGGCGACCAGACGGGGATGGCAGTGACCCAGGGCGTTGACGGCCACACCGGCGGCGAAGTCCAGATAGGTCTTGCCCTCGGCGGTGAACAGGTAGGCGCCCTCGCCCCGCTCGAAAGCGAGGTCGGCACGCGCATAGGTCGGCATCACCACAGGAATCACGATCGCTCTCCCGAACACCCCAAAGGGCAATACCGGCGGCCTCGCTCAAACGAGCGAAGGTGACCGGCGCGCTCATGGAAAGCGGCAGAATATCGGTTGGAATTCCGCCAATGTCAACCGCAATGGCGGAAAATCAGCCTTTCAGCTTGTGGCCGGTGGCCAACCGGGCCTCCCGCTCCACCGCCACGACCACGCTAGCACCTTCGCCAGCGGCCTTGTCGCCGCGAGTTTTTGGGCCACGCCGCCTTTCCCGTGATGGCGGGATGCTGATCGGGAACCTGCTTGATGCGCTCGAAGAATTGCTTCAATTCCCAAAAATGTCCTGGCTGCCCCTGCCCCGCAATTTCGGAATTGACGTGCTCAATCAAAACGCCTCGATATACCTTCGAGAAAGAAACCGCATATAACTCATCGATAAACTCCTGAGGAATAAGGCGCCTCCTATCCATATACCCCAATATATCGAAGGACTTGCACACGCGATCCAGGGTTAACCTCTCGTTATCCGTCAGATCATCAAGCGCTTTACGCTCTGAAATTATCTTCCTGGCGGCAAGACGATCCGGCCTCCCTTCCTCGATCCACTTCAGAAGAGAGAGAAAGCCATTTACATTTGCTTCGGAGTTTGCCCGCCTCAGCAGGCGATAAGTGAAGAACACATAGATAACAGTCCCAATACTTGATAGAATTGTTGTGATCTGGACCCACAGACTATAATTAAATCCCGTGCCGACATCACTCATGTCCATGATATTTTGCTCATGATTTATTGGTCTGGATAATTGCGACGCGGGGCAACTTACCCTTTAAGCTTGTAGCCGGTAGCCAGCATGCGCCAGGTGACGCCCAGCAGAACCAGATCGGCCAGTCCCATCACGCCGATTCCCAAGGCCACCGAACCGTCGCTCTGGCCGATGAATCCGGCCCGGAAACCGTCGATCATATAGAAGAACGGATTGACCAGGGCGAAGGCGTGGAAGGCCTGGGGCAGGCGGTCGATGGAATAGAAGGTTCCCGACAGGAAGGAGAGCGGCGTGACGATGAAATTGGTTACCGCCGCCATGTGGTCGAACTTGTCGGCCCAGATGCCGCCCATCATGCCCAGCAGCGACAGCATCAGCGAACCCATGATGGCGTGATAGACGATCAGGCCGGGATTGTGGATGGGCATGGGCACGAACAGCGCCATGGCCAGGCCCACCGCCACGCCCACGGTGACGCCGCGCGCCACCCCCCCCAGCGCCACCGCCGCCGTCTGCTCGGCACCGGTCAGCGGCGGCATCAGCATATCGACGATATTGCCCTGGACCTTGGCGATGATGATGGAAGACGACGTGTTGGCGAAGGCGTTCTGAACGATGGCCATCATGATCAGGCCGGGGCTGAGGAACTGGACGAAGGGCACCCCCTTGACCTCGGCCGCCACCGGACCCAGGGCCAGGGCGAAGACCGACAGGAACAGCAAGGTGGTGACCACCGGCGCGATGATGGTCTGGAAATAGACCTTGAGGAAGCGCCGCACCTCCTTCATCAGCAGGGTCCAGGTGCCCAGCCAGTTGACCGTTCCATAGGAACGCGGCACCGGCGGCAGGATGCTCTGATCGTTACTCATGCGACACTTCGCTCCATGCTACACTTGGCGCCATGCTACACTGGGCGTCATGACGAACCGGCGCCCACCACCCAAGATCAGCGCATCATACCTCGAGAATGCCGCGCTGCATTATCTCGAACGCTATTCCTCGTCCAGGGCCAATCTGCGTCGGGTGCTCCTGCGCAAGGTCGACCGTTCCCTGGCCTATTGGGGCGGCGAGCACGAGGAGATGGCGGCCCTGGTCGATGCCGCGATCGCCAGGCTCGCCGCGATCGGCTATCTGGACGATGCCGCCTATGCCGAAACCAAGGTGCGCAGCCTGCACCGCAGGGGCAAGAGCACACGGCTGATCGCCGCCAGCCTCGCCGCCAAGGGAGTGGGGGCCGAAACCGTCCAGGCCGCCCTGGGAACCCTGGACGAGGGCGCCGATCTGGTCGCCGCCCTGGCCCTGGCCCGCAAGCGCCGCCTCGGCCCCTTTCGCCCGGCCGGGTACCGCGCCGAGCTCCGCAACAAGGACATGGCCGTCCTCGGCCGCGCCGGCTTTTCCTTCGAGATCGTCCGGCGCGTCATCGAGGCCGAGGATGCCGAATCCCTAGCGGACGACGCGCTGGGCCTGGGCTGAGGCCATGGCGATGCCCGCCGCGTCGAAGCGATGCTTGAGGCGGCGATGGAACTCGCGGATCAGGGTCACCCGGTCGCCCGGCGTGGTCTTGATCCGGGCCCGCATCACCACCGAGGCGGCGTCGAACCGCTCGATTCCCTGGACTTCCACCGCATCGATCATCATGGCGCCCCAGACCGGCTCGGCCTGCATCTCGGCGCCCAACGCCACCAGCAATTCCGTCACCTTGTCGGAATCCACCTCGTAGGCGATGGGGATGTCGAAACCGGCATAATTGAAGCCCCGGCTGGAATTGATCACCGTCGACACCGCCCCGAACGGCACGGTGTGCAGCGCGCCATTGCCGTCCCTGATCTTGATGGCGCGGATGGAGATGGCCTCGACCGTGCCCACATGCTCGCCGACCTTGACGCTGTCGCCCACCGACAGGGTGTCGTCGAACAGGACGAAGGCGCCGGTGATGATGTCCTGGACCAGCTTTTGCGAGCCGAAGCCGATGGCGATGCCCAGCACGCCGGCACCGGCCAGCAGCGGAGCGATGTTGACGCCCAACTCCGACAGCACGATCAGCCCCACCATCACCACCAGCAGGAAGAAGGCGAAGTTGCGCGCCAGCGGCAACAAGGTCCGGGCCCGGCCCGAACGCTGCAATTGGTTGCCGTCGGCATCGGTGGCTGACAGATAGCGCTCGATAAAGGCGCGGATCATCTCCCACAGCACCACCGCCACCGCCAGAACGATGACGATGTTGATGGACGCCGACAGAATGTGGCGCCCCCATTCCGAGCCGACGATGCTGAGCACGTCGAACACGCCGCTCACCTGGATCGCCACCAGCCCGACCAGCGAAGTCCCCGCCCCCAGCATCACCCGACGCAGCCAGGACAGGCGGCGGCGGATGCGCAGGCGCTGATCCTCCGACAGGCGCCGATGGGAGAAGTGGCGCCAGAGCAAACGGGCGCCGCGATCGGCCCCGAAGGCCAGGGCCAGGGTCAAGGCCATGACCAGGGTGGTGCGCTGCCAATTGTCGCGGCTGGAATTATCGGCCAGCCGCTGGACCACCACATCGGCGGCCTTGTCGCCAAAGGCGTTGATCTGGCCGGGAAGCGCCGGAACCACCGGCACCGCCGGGCTCTCCTGGGCGAAGGCGCCGCCGCAGAACAGCAGCAGACTCAGAATCAGGGTGGCGAGCCGGCGCCGGGCGATTCCATAATGAGCGATCACGTTCATGGTCTAACCAAAGTCTCCAAGGCTCGCAGCATGTCCGATCAGATCACCATCTATCACAACCCGCGCTGCGGCAAGTCGCGCGATACCCTGAAACTGCTCGAGGACAGGGGCATCGCCCCCAAAGTGGTCGAGTATCTGAAGGAGCCGCCCAGCGCCGCCGAGCTGGCCCGCATCCTGTCCCTGCTGGGCAAGCGCCCCGCCGACATCCTGCGCAGGAAAGAGGCCGCCGAATCCGGCATCGACCCCGCCAAACTCGACGATGCCGCCCTGATCCAGGCCATGGTCGCCAACCCCATCGTCATCGAACGCCCCATCGTGGTCAAAGGCGCCAAGGCCGCCCTGGGCCGCCCGCCGGAAAGCGTGCTGGCGATTCTGTGAGAGAGGGATTACGTCGATGACGACCAAAAGGGATTGAGCGTGACTTCTATCCCTTGTCGGACATGTTCGGGAAACATTTGCAGGCTGCGCGGATCAAACGGATACGTCGGTAGCCGCCGGTGAATCAACTCGGCCAGGGCGAAAGCCTGTTCTGCATCGCGCATCCGCTTTGCGGGGTCGCGGTTCGGATCGCGACTGAGCCAAAGCTTGTAGATGGCGAAGGCCCGAGGGTCGGGGACCGACAGGGGCACCGGATAACCATCGCTCCCTACCGCAATGACCCCGACCTTGGGCGCGTTCAACAGCCATTTGATATCGACGATCTCTACGGCCTGCCAATCCCCCTCCAGAATCGTGGGGACCGATCGGCGCAGGGGATTTCGCGGGGGACACTTGATCAGGTCGATTAGGAATCCGCGCTTGTTGCGCACGGAATAAGGGCGCCGCTCGACCGTCAGGTAGGAATCATCGACTTCGCGGATAATATCCAGCAACCGAACCGGGGTCACGCCATCGACGCAAAGGCTGAGGCGCTGTGGTCGACGGGAATCGAACAAGATGTCGAGATCCGACGTCGCCAGGAGACCAGGATCGAGAAAGGCTGCCGCCATGAATTCATAAGCATAGAGAGCGGAGGTGCCGATGACATGGACATTTTTGCCGAGAATGCCCTTGCGCGACAGCACCGTAAGTACCGACGCCACCTCGGCAGGAACCCGGGCCAACAGCAATGCCTTGTTAAAACGAGCAAGCTCACCCAGCCGCTCTTCCGTTGACCTCAAGCGCATTATGGCAGCCTGCTTGTCGTCCCAGAATTTCTCGAAAATCGCCTCGGTTTCCGATGATCTGGGACCGAGTGAGGTCTGGCGGTTGCCCCGTCCGATGGAGCGGACCAGATATTGCCGGCCTTTGACCTGCCTCCAGGACATGGAACCGGCCAATACGCGCACTCGATCGGATGCATCCGACCATGCCTCGTATTGCTGGGTCAGCTCGACGTAGTAGCGCGCCTGCTCAATAGAAAATTCTTTAATCATCTGAATTACAACAATTTTCCGCTCAGATGCCGAAGACACACCAATTTGCGAGGAAATTTATTATATATCAAGCAATTCTGTTAAAAATAACAACCACAGACCTCGATCTGACGCGCCGGAAAGCGTGCTGGCGATTCTGTGAGGGGCGCCGTCACACAAACGCAACCCTCGGACTCTTGGCTCTTAAGTTGGAATGTGTGTAGATTGCGCATGATAAGCCGTCTCCTCCTCGTCAGGGAAGACAGGCTTCGGGCGAGGGGGCCAGCCACTATCCCCGGATGACCCCCTCGTCTACATTTTACGTAGCCCTCAGACGCCGGGCGCGGCCATCACCTCACGCCGCCTTGGGCGATGCATCCAGCAGGGCGACGATGTCGCCCATGATGGCGGTGATGTCGTAATCCTTGGGCGTGTAGATCCGCGCGCAACCGGCGGCCAGCAGGGTCTTTTCATCCTCGGGCGGGATGATGCCGCCGGCGACCACGGGAATATCGGCCAGCCCGGCGGCCTTCATGCGCTCCAGCACCTCGGTGACCAAGGGCACGTGACTGCCCGACAGGATGGAGAGGCCGACCACATGAACGCCTTCCTCCAGCGCCGCGTTGACGATCTGGGCCGGGGTCAGGCGGATGCCCTCGTAGACCACTTCCATGCCGGCGTCGCGGGCCCGCACGGCGATCTGCTCGGCGCCGTTGGAATGGCCGTCGAGGCCGGGCTTGCCCACCAGGATCTTGATCCGGCGGCCCAGCTTGGCCGAGACCTGCTCGACCTTGGCCCGCACGGTGCCCATCTTCTCGCCCTTGACCGAGGCCGAGGCCCGGGCCACGCCGGTGGGAGCGCGGTATTCGCCGAACACCTCGCGCAGGCATTGCGCCCATTCGCCGGTGGTCACGCCCACATGGGCGGCGGCAATGGAGGGCTCCATGACGTTACGGCCCTCGCTGGCCGCCGATTTCAGGGCGGCGATGGCCGCATCGACCGCCTTGGCGTCGCGGCCCGCCTTGAAGGCCTGGAGACGTTCGATTTGCTCGGCCTCGGCCTTGGGATCGACGGTCATGATGGAGCCGTCGCCGGTGGTCAGGGGCGACGGCTCGGTCTCGGTCCACTTGTTGACACCGACCACGATCTGCTCGCCGGTTTCGATGGCGCCGATGCGGCGCGCATTGGCCTCCACCAGCTTCTGCTTCATATAGCTGGATTCCACGGCGGCGACGGCACCGCCCATGTCGTCGATGCGCTTCAGCTCCTCGCGCGCGCCTTCCTTCAGGGATTCGACCTTGCGGGTGATCTCGTGGGAGCCGTCGAAGATGTCGCCGAATTCCAACAGGTCGCTCTCATAGGCCATGATCTGCTGCAGACGCAGGGACCATTGCTGGTCCCACGGCCGCGGCAGACCCAGGGCCTCGTTCCAGGCCGGCAGCTGCACGGCCCGCGCCCGGGCGTTCTTGGACAGCACCACCGCCAGCATTTCCATGACGATGCGGTAGACGTTGTTTTCCGGCTGCTGCTCGGTCAGGCCCAGGGAATTGACCTGGACGCCATAGCGGAAGCGCCTCGCCTTCTCGTCCTTGACGCCATAGCGGTTGACGCAGATCTCGTCCCACAATTCGGTGAAGGCGCGCATCTTGCACAGCTCGGTGACGAAGCGGATGCCGGCATTGACGAAGAAGCTGATCCGGCTGACCACCTGCTCGAAATCAGCCGCCGGCACCACCGGCTTGACCGTATCGAGCACGGCGATGGCGGTGGCCAGCGCATAGGCCAGTTCCTGCTCCGGCGTGGCGCCGGCTTCCTGCAGATGGTACGAGCAGACGTTCATGGGGTTCCACTTGGGAACCTCGCGATAGGTAAAGGCGATGACGTCGCTGGTCAGCTTCAGCGAGGGCTGCGGCGCGAAGATATAGGTGCCGCGCGACAGATATTCCTTGATGACGTCGTTCTGGGTGGTGCCGTTGAGGCTGGCCCGGTTGGCGCCCTGCTTCTCGGCGGCCGCGATATACAGCGACAGCAGCCACGCCGCCGGCGCATTGATGGTCATGGAGGTGTTCATCTTCTCCAGCGGAATGCCCTCGAACAGGGTCATCATGTCGCCGATATGACAGACGGGAACCCCCACCTTGCCCACTTCGCCCTTGGCCAGCAGATGGTCGCTGTCATAGCCGGTCTGGGTCGGCAGGTCGAAGGCGATGGACAGGCCGGTCTGGCCCTTGGTGAGATTGGTGCGGTAGAGCTTGTTCGACTCGGCCGCCGAGCTGTGGCCCGAATAGGTGCGGAACAGCCAGGGCTTCTCACGCTGCGGGGCGGTGGTCTTGTCGGTCATCGGACGCTCCAAACTGCATCAATTCAAAAAAGTGTCATTCTGCCGGGACTTAAAGGGTCAAAAAGACCTAAAATTTCTCGAACCCCCGACTTCGCGAAACAAACTATCATTTTGTGCATTGCGAAGAAAGCGACAAAACGCTAAAAGGCGGTGTACCGGGCGCCAAGGCTGGACGCGTCGGTGAAGTGTTGTCTCGCGGGTCAAGGAGTTGTCACATGAGCGAAGCGGCGAAGACGGCCGACGTTCGTCCGGGTCAGGTGGTCAAGGATCTCTACGAGCTGGGCGAGATTCCGCCGCTCGGGCATGTGCCGAAGCAGATGTACGCCTGGGCCATCCGGCGCGAACGTCACGGCAATCCCGATACGGCCATGCAGGTCGAGGTGGTCGAGACCCCCGAGATCGATCCCCATGAAGTGCTGATCATGGTGATGGCGGCCGGCGTCAATTACAACGGCGTCTGGGCCTGCCTGGGCAAGCCGATCTCGCCGTTCGACTACCACAAGGCCGATTACCACATCGCCGGCTCCGATGCCTCGGGCGTGGTCTACAAGGTCGGCTCGAAGGTCAAGCGCTGGAAGATCGGCGACGAGGTCGTGGTTCACTGCAACCAGACCGACGGCGACGACGAGGAGTGCAACGGCGGCGACCCCATGAACTCGCCGACCCAGCGCATCTGGGGCTACGAGACCCCCGACGGCTCGTTCGCCCAGTTCGCCCGCGTCCAGGCCCAGCAGGTCATGCAGCGCCCCAAGCATCTGACCTGGGAAGAGAGCGCCTGCTATACCCTGACGCTGGCCACCGCCTACCGCATGCTGTTCGGCCATCGTCCGCATGTGCTGCGTCCCGGCCACAACGTCCTGGTCTGGGGCGCCGCCGGCGGCCTGGGCTCCATGGCGATCCAGCTGGTCGCCGTGTCGGGCGGCAACGCCATCGGCGTGGTGTCGGAAGAAGACAAGCGCGAGTTCGTCCTCGGCCTCGGCGCCAAGGGCGTCATCAACCGCAAG
This sequence comes from Magnetospirillum sp., assembly GCA_016195125.1. Taxonomy (GTDB): domain Bacteria; phylum Pseudomonadota; class Alphaproteobacteria; order Rhodospirillales; family Magnetospirillaceae; genus Phaeospirillum. The sequence continues at coordinate 2,167 of JACQAD010000382.1, read as the reverse complement.
GACTATGATTGCTGGGGCCAGCTGCCGGACGTGGACGGCGATCAGAAGGCCTTCGGCGATTACATGAAGAAGACCCGCGAATTCGGCAAGGCCATCTGGGACATCACCGGCAAGGGCAACGACGTCGATTTCGTGTTCGAGCATCCCGGCGAAGCCACCTTCCCGGTGTCGTGCAACGTGGTCAAGCGCGGCGGCATGGTCGTGTTCTGCGCCGGCACCACCGGCTTCAACCTGACCTTCGACGCCCGCTTCGTGTGGATGCGCCAGAAGCGTATCCAGGGCAGCCACTTCGCCAACCTGCTGCAGGCCTCCCAGGCCAACCAGCTGGTCATCGAGCGTCGTATCGATCCGTGCATGTCCGAGGTTTACGCCTGGAACGACATCCCCCATGCCCATATGCAGATGCTCAAGAATCTGCACAAGCCGGGCAACATGGCGGTGCTGGTCCAGGCCCACAAGCCCGGCCGCTACACCATCGAAGACTGCATCGAGGGCTAAGACCCTAAGGAAGCCCTCTCCCCACGCCGGGAGAGGGCTTTTTTCTTTTTCAGACTTAAGGACGCCGCCATGACCGCCATCCTGCTTCCCGATCTGATCCCCACCTGTGAGGCTGCCCTGGCCGTCGTCGATAAGCTTCGGCTTGCCGCCAAGGCCTCGGTCACCGCCCTGGTCAGCAAGGATGGCAAGGTCAATGGCGCCCTGTTCGACGCCAACCAGACCGCCGCCCACGGCTATGCCTGGCTGGCCACCTACAAGGCCGCCCTGGAACAGATGCTGGGCTGGGCCAAGCGCCTGAACGAATCTGGCAAGCTGGGCGAGTTGGAAACCCTGATGCTGCAGGCCGCCTATGGCGAATACCTGGCCCAGATCTATGGCGGCATCCCCATGAGCCAGGGCGAGATCATCCGCCCCGCCGATCTGGGCCTCGATTCCAAGGCCGTACACGAGTTGTCCTCGGCCGAGACCTCGATCCTGCGCAAGTCGGGCTGCACGGCGGCGGTGCGCGCCCGCATCGCCGAATTGGTCCGCGACGGCCACCATTTCGGCGAAGCCGGCCTCGACGACGAGACCCTGGTGCTGATCCAGGAGCAATTCCGCAATTTCGCCGACAACGAAGTCATTCCCCATGCCCATGAATGGCACCTGAAGGACCAGCTGATCCCCATCGAGGTGGTGGATCACGTGGCCGAGATGGGCGTGTTCGGCCTGACCCTGCCCGAGGAATACGGCGGATTGGGCCTGGGCAAGATGTCCATGTGCGTGGTCACCGAGGAATTGTCGCGCGGCTATATCGGCGTCGGCTCGCTGGGCACCCGTTCCGAGATCGCCGGCGAGCTGATCCGGGTCGGCGGCACCGAGGAGCAGAAGCGCGAATGGCTGCCCAAGATCGCCTCGGGCGAGATTCTGCCCACCGCCGTCTTCACCGAACCCAATACCGGCTCGGACCTGGGCTCGCTGCGGACCCGCGCCGTCAGGCAGGGTGAGGAATACGTGGTGACCGGCAACAAGACCTGGATCACCCATGCCGCCCGCACCGACGTCATGACCCTTTTGGTGCGCACCAATCCCGAGTCCAAGGATTGGAAGGGCCTGTCCATGATGCTGGCCCCCAAGCCGCGCGGCACCGAGGACAACCCCTTCCCGGCCGAGGGCATGACCGGCGGCGAGATCAAGGTGCTCGGCTATCGCGGCATGAAGGAATACGAGCTGGGCTTCGACGGCTTCAAGGTTCCCGCCGCCAACCTGCTGGGCGGTGTCGAGGGCCAGGGCTTCAAGCAGCTGATGGAAACCTTTGAATCGGCCCGCATCCAGACCGCGGCCCGGGCCGTCGGCGTCGCCCAATGCGCCATGGAGACCGGCCTCAAATACGCCAATGACCGCGTCCAGTTCGGCAAGCCCATCTACGAATTCCCCCGGGTCGGCGGCAAGATCGCCTGGATGGCGGTGGAGACCATGATCGCCCGCCAGCTCACCTATTTCTCGGCCAGGGAAAAGGACGAAGGCCACCGCTGCGACATCGAGGCCGGCATGGCCAAGCTGTTGGCGGAACGGGTCGCCTGGGCCAATGCCGACAACGCGCTGCAGGTCCATGGCGGCAACGGCTATGCCGAGGAATACCCCATTTCGCGCGTGCTCTGCGACGCCCGCATCCTCAATATCTTCGAGG
>JACQAD010000370.1 GCA_016195125.1 Magnetospirillum sp. | reverse complement strand
GGCAGCCGCGAATGGTCGACAGCGGCGCCAATTGCTCCATGCGGTCGAAGCGCGAGGAATAGCGCTTCCAATAGCGCCCCAGGCCGAGGAATTCCCAATCAGGCAGCGGCAGATCGTCCAGATTGTCATAGACCCATTCCACCGAGGGCGGCCGGTAGCGGATGGCGTCTCCCCCCCAGGTGGCCACGCCGGGAATATCCCAGTCGAAGCCGGGCTTGCCGTGATTGAGGATGACGTGTTCGAGAATACGCTCGCCCTCGCCCACCACGGCGGCGTCCACGTGACCCGAACGCTGGGGCACGTCGGCCGGAAACGCATTGACGTGGGGACCGCCCACCAGGGTGACGATGGCCGGATTGACCTCCTTGACCACCCTTGCCGCGTCCAGGGCCTCGGGCAGGTTGAAGGTCGCCGTGGTGATGCCGACGATATCGCCGGCCTGGAAGTCCTGGACCGCCAGACGCAGATCCTCGTCATTGGCGCCCATCAGGGGCATGTCCAGCACCTGGACGTCGGCGATGCGCCGCGCCACCGAAGCCAGGCAGGCCAGACCGATATGCGGGGTCTGGCGGGTGGCGTGGCGGCTGCCGCCCTCGGCGAAGGACTGGCCGGGATCGACCAGCAGCACCCGGCGCAATCGGCTCATATCCGTCGATCCTTGTTATCCAGCCCGTAACGCTGCCGGTAATTGACCAAAGCCATCTCACGCACCAGCCGCGCCTGATCGCGCAGCAGCGCGTCCATACGGGTGGTCTGCCCGAACTGCACCGCGAACAGCAAGACCAGCGCTCCGAAAATTCCCAGGAAGACGCGGTTGTTCAGATGGGTAATGGGCAGAACCATATCAAGCAGGGCGGGAAACAAGGTGAAGATGGCCATGGAGGCCCACAGGGCCAGCCAGATCATTGCCGACCCGATCCCCAGCCGGTCCTTCTTGATGCGGTTGGTCACGAAATAAAGGCCGGCCAGGGCGATGGCGGCGATGACCAGGGAAAGCGGCGTGATCAGCATGGCCTTAGCTCCGATTGTCGATCAGCGTGCGGAACACGGCGCGCAAGATGCCGAAACCCATGCGCAGCAGCCCCTTGGTGGAGACCCCATGGACCCGCGAGCGGATGTTGACCGCCACCTCGTCCACCTTGAAGCCGCGCCGGCCCAGGCGGATCAGCAGCTCGGCGGTCAGGTATTGAGGCTCCAGCATCTGGCCCAGCATGGCCATCTCGCGCTCCACCGAGGAGCGGCGGAAGGCGCGAAAGCCGGTGAGGGCGTCGGAGAGCTCATAGCCGCTGGCCCGGTTGAGAATCTGGGTGTAAAGCGGCGCGAACCAGCGCCGCAGCGCATGGTTGCGCTCGGCCGGGCGCCCCAACACGCGCGAGCCCACCACCATGTCGGCGCCGGTTTCCTTCATCTTGTCCAGGAACAGGACGATCTCCTCGGGCGCGTGCTGGCCGTCGGAATCCATGGTGACGATGATCTCGCATTGCGGATCCAGCAGCGCCAGCATGAAGCCGGTCAGAATGGCATGACCCTGACCCAGATTGCTGTGGTGGCGCGCCACCCTGGCACCGGCGGCCTCGGCCGTTGCGAAGGTGTCGTCGGCGGAGCCGTCGTCCACCACCACGCATTCATAGCCCAGCTCCACCAGGCGGCGGATCACGGGGCCGATATTCTTGGCCTCGTTATAGGCGGCCAGGGCGATGACGACGGACATGACCCTCAGATTCTCCCCAGGAACCAGCGGACGGTGCGCCCCAAACCTTCGGGGAGGCCGTGGCGCGCAGTCCAGCCCAGGATATCACGGGCCTTGGAGGTGTCCGAGCAATTGCGCGCCACATCGCCCAGACGGGGCTGGGTATAGGTGACCCGGATTCCGGCCACGCCTTCGCTCTCCAGGGCGGGCAGCAGGGAATCGAGCATCTCGGCCAAGGTGGTTTCGCGCCCGGCGGCGATCTGAAAGACCTCGCCCGCCGCCGCGCTATCGGCGGTCAGCGACAGACGGATAGCCTCGATCAGATCGTCGATGAAGATGAAATCGCGGGTCTGGCTGCCGTCGCCATAGACTTCAAGGGCCTCGCCGGCCAGGGCATGGCGGATGAACTTGGCCACCACGCTTTCCTTGTGAGCCGAGCCGGGGCCGTAGACATTGCCGAAGCGCAGCGCCGTGGTGGCGATACCGAATGTCCGCCAATAGGCCGAGCAATAGCCCTCGCCCGCCAGTTTGCTGGCGCCGTAGGGCGACACCGGGCAGGCGGGCAGGGTCTCGACGATGGGCGGCGTGACCTCGCCCACCACCGCGCCCGACGAGGCGAAGACGAAGCGCCGGACGCCTCCCTGGCGGGCCGCTTCCAGATAGTTGAAGGTGCCGATGATGTTGGTCATGCAATCGGCGCGGGGGTCTTGCACCGACGGCCCCACCCCGGTATTGGCGGCCAGATGGATGATGGCGTCGGCACCCGATGCCGCCTTGACCGCGAGGGCGGCGTCGGCGATGTCGCCCACCAGCAGCTGGATCGCCGGGTCGGCCCAGTCGGGCTCCTCCACCCGGTGCAGGGGCCTGATGCCGTCCAGCGCCTCGGGCTTGCCGGCACAGAGATTGTCCACCACCCGAATCCGGTTGGCGGGATCGGCGGCCAGGGCACGGATCAGCCCCTGGCCGATGAAGCCGCAACCGCCGGTGACCAGGAAATTCCTCAATTCCACTTCACGCCCCTCAGGAAAAGCTCGGGCCGGATGCGGTCCTTGTAACGGGTGATGCGTTCGAGCATGGCCCCCAGGCGCTGGTCGGTGAGCGTATAGGGCTCGAAGCCCAGATCCTTCAGCCCCACATGGGCGGGGTTGTAGTAATGCTCTTCCTTTTCCAGGCGCGGATTATCCACCGAGCGGATTTCCACGGCCAGGCCCAATGCCTTGCCGGCACGGGCCACCCGTTCGGCGATATCGTTGACCGAGAAGGTCTCGACGAACTGGTTGAAAATGCGCAGTTCGCCCTTGGACGCGGGAGTCTCCACCGCCAGCCCGACGCAGGCCATGGTGTCGCGGATATTGAGATATCCCCTGGTCTGTCCGCCCTTGCCGTAGACGGTCAGCGGATAGCCGGCCACCGCCTGGACCATGAAGCGGTTGAAGACTGTGCCGAAGATCTCATCGTAATTGAGAAACGGCAGCAGCGCCTCGTCGGCCTCGGTCTCCTCGGTCGCCAGTCCGTAGACCGGCCCCTGCATCAGGTCGGTGACGCGCAGGCCCCACATGCGCACATAGAACCACAGCAGGTCGGTGTCCATGACCTTGGTGGTGTGATAGAGGCTGCCGGCCTGACGGGGATACAGGAAGCGGTCGCGGCGACCCTTGTGCTCGATATCGATCCAGCCTTCCTCGATGTCGATATTGGGAGTGCCGTACTCGCCCATGGTCCCCAGCTTGACGATATGGCAATCGGGGCAGAAGCGGTGCACCGCCTGGATCAGATTGAAGGTGACGCCCAGATTGTTCATCAGGGTCAGACGCGCCGCGCCGTAATCCATCATGGAATAGGGCGCCGCCGGCTGTTCGGCGAAATGGATCACCGCCTCGGGCCGGAACGATTGGAAGACCTCGGAGATGAAGGCCCAATCGTCGAGATCGCCGATACGCACCTCGACCCGGTGCCCCGACACTTCCTGCCAGCGTCTGGCGCGGCGAAGCAGATTGGGCACCTCGAACAGAGGCTCGGAATCGGTTTCACGGCAGATCCGGCGGCGCAGGTAATTATCCACGGCCAGGACATCATGGCCGCCGGCCGACAGCCGCGCCGACATGGGCCAGCCCAGATAGCCGTCGCCGCCCAGAACGAGAATTCGCGTCATGATGATCCCAGCTTGGCTCGAATGGACTCGGGCAGGACGCCGGGCCGCAGCAGGAAGGCCCGTAATTCGTCCCGGTTCATGGGCGTGATCGCCGCGGAGTGATAGGTCTGAGGATTGGGGATCAGATCCAGCCCGCCATAGGAATAGTCGATGCGATCGTAGATGTCGCGAAAGGCGGGCAGGATCACCAGCAACTCGCCCACATCGTAGCTGCGCCTGGTTTCCTCGTCGGTGGAAAGCTCCTCCCACATCTTCTCGCCGGGTCTGGGACCGACGATCCGGGTCTCCACCGCGGCCGGATCACGGCCGAATACCGGCGCCACCAGCTCGATCAGCGTCTCGGCCAGATCGACCATGCGGATGGCCGGCATCTTGGTGATGAAGACCTCGCCACCCTTGGCCAGCATCAGCGCCTGAATCAGGAATTCGATGCTGTCGGCGATGGTCATCACGAAGCGGGTCATGGCGGGGTCGGTCAGGGTGATCGGCTGACCGGCCTCGATCTGCTGGCAGAACAGAGGAATCACCGAACCCCGCGATCCGGCCACATTGCCAAAGCGGGTCGAGACGAAGACGCAGGAGCGCCCGTCCTGCTGCACCGCGTTGGACGCGGTGACCAGCCGCTCGCCCATCAGCTTGGAAGTGCCCATGACATTGGTGGGGTTGACCGCCTTGTCCGAGCTGGTGAACAGCAGATGGCTGAGATGGTTGACCGTGGCGGCGCGGATGACGTTCTGGACGCCGACGATATTGGTGTTGACCGCCGAGGCCGGGCTGCGTTCGCATAGCGGAACATGCTTGAGGGCGGCGGTGTGGAACCCCAGATGCATGCCGGCGAACATGCGTTCGACCTTGTCGGCGTCGCGGACGTCGCAATGAAACAGCTGGACCCGGGAATCTGCGGCGTATTCGTTGCCGACGAAGAACAAGGCATCTTCGTTGTTATCGAGAATACGGATTTCGGCCACCGGCAAAGTCTGCAGGCGCCGCACCAGCTCACGCCCGACGGTACCGACCCCGCCGGTCACCACCACTCGCCTGCCCGCGAAAAAGTCCCGTTCCGTGGTCACATCCCCCTCCTCATGGCCGTTCCGCCGCTGCCCGGAGCGCGTCTTCATCAAGCACGACCAGATGGGAATAGCGGTAGGACGCCACCGCCTTCACCCAATGCTGACCCGGCAGTTCGGGAATCACCGCCTCCATTTTGCGCCAGCCCGATTCCGGCAGGGGCTCCTTGGTCCAATTGCCCCACAAGGAGCGATAGGCCTGCCAATCATAGCTGAAATAGAGGCTGGGAGAACCCAGCTCCACCAAGGCCGCCTCCAGGGACGGCGCCGTCTCCAGCACCTTTTGCACCCGGACGCTGTAGAAGTCGAGATCGCCGAAGAAATTACCGCCGATGAAATAGCGCAGACCCAGTCCCGGCTCCTGATAGAAATAGAGCACCGGCCGCCTTGCCACCTCGGCGCTCAGCCTGGGATCCAGTTCGGCCAGCCGGCGGGCGACCTGGAGACTGTGGTTGTTCTGCCGGTAGGTTTCCAGAACATGGGCGGCATAGCCCGACACCCCCAATCGACCGAGACTGGTCCGCCCGACCAGGAGAATTCCAATGGCTGCCGCCGCCAATCCCGCTCCCACCAGCCATGCCCGGCGATGCCGGCGAACCCAGCGGTCCAGGCCGAAATCCAGGCCACCCTGGCCGAGAATATAAGCCGGCCACCACGGATAAAGGGCCACCACCGCGTAATAGGGCTTGGTGAAGGCGCCCCTGGTATAGCCGGTCACCATCTCGACCACTCCCGGCAAGGCCAGCAGCAGAGCCGGCCACACCATTCGCTCCAGTGACGGCCGCGCCCGGCTCAGCAATCCCGCCGCCAGGGCCGCCGCCACAAGGATGCCGTAGGGCACCGCCCCCAGGCGCGGCAGCGACAGCAATTCCGGGTGGGGCAAACCGCCCATGTGGCGGAAGACATCGACCAGGATCTCGACCGGATTCCAGGCGGTGCCTCCCGCCAGGGGCGTACGGGGGAAATAGGCGCCGTAGAGCAGGGCCTGCCCCACCTCCTTGGCATTGAACAGCACGTAAGTGACGGCGATACGCCCCCAATCGGCCATGTTGAACCGCCCGTGCCGCCAATCCCGGGCCGCCAGAACCAGATAGAGCACCGCCCCCATCAGCGCTCCATAATTACGTCCGAAGACCAGGAAGCCGGCCAGCAGCGCCGCCTGTCGCCCCCCATGCCGTCCGCTCCCGGACAGGGTCGCGGCCACCAGGGCGCCCACCAGGGGCAGGACATGGTCGTAACCGACATACAGCTCCAGCAGCCGGAACCCATCCGACCACAGGGCAAAGACCAGCACCAGGGCCAGAAAGGCCAGCAACGCCACCCGGCTGTTCCGCAGGCCTTCGGCCAGCACCGCCAGCCCGGCCATCGAACACAGGGCGGCCACGCCCATATAGGCCGGGAACAGGGCGTGATCCCAACCCGCCCAGCCGGCCAGGGCCACCAGACCCAGCAGGTTGGGCTGGTAATACAGGCCGCCCGAGGCCATCAACCCATGGCCGAGGCCGATACTGTCCTCGGTCCCGAAGAACCCCAGGCGGATGGACCCTTCCACATAGAGCGGATACCAGGCCTGGAACTCGTCGAAACCCTCGGAGGGGTCGGGGGTCATGAGAAACAGCAGCCAGATCAGGGCGGCGATGCCGGCCACCACCGGCCAGAACAGAGCCGACACCGGCTGATCCTGGCCGAGAGCTCCCTCGCCGGCAAAGACCGGGCGGCTGACCAGCATCACCACCAGCCCCAGAACAAGCGCGGTCAGCGGCCCGAAACTCCACAACGGCAGATGCAGGCCCCAGCAAAGATAATAGGCGAGGTCGGAGGCGCCGATCAGATGGATCAGCCCGGCGCCCAGACCCAGCAGCGGCCGGCGGCGCAGGTCCAGGCCCATGGCCATGCCGGTCAGCAGCGACAGGCCGGCGAAGACCACCAGGGTCAGCAGGCCAAGCCGCGCCGCCTCCCCCCAGAAGAACTGGACCAGGGGCGAGGTCATGAGGCCGCCCCCCAGGATGCCGCCTGCCGGTCCCAGGCTTCCAGCACCAGCAGCGACCAGATCTTCAAGGCGTGGTCGCGCCGCCCATTGCGCTGTTCCGCGACCAGCGCCCGTACCGGCGCCGGATCAAGTCCCAATTGGGTCAGCCGGGCCGGATCGAGGCGCTCGTCGACCATGGCGGCCAGGTCGGTGCGCAGCCACATCCCCAAGGGCGGGTTGAAGCCCAGCTTGGGCCGCTCGATGATCTCGGCGGGCAGCAGCTTGGCCGCCACCGCCTTGAGCAGGCCCTTCTTGCCCTGGGCGAAGCGAATCGAAGCCGGAATACGGCCCACCGCCTCCGCCAGCCGATGGTCGAGGAAAGGCATGCGGGTTTCCAGGGCGTGGATCATGCTCATGGCATCGCCATAGGCCAGCAGATTGCCCGGCAGAAAACTCTCCAGATCGGTCTGCTGCATGGCGTCCAGGGGATCGGCCGAGGGCGCCCCCCGGTACAGCGCCGCCAGCGGCCGGGTGGGGCGTGCCGCTCAGAGTCAACAACGCGCGGCGTTCCTCGGGATCGAAATATTCGACCCACGCCGCGTACATCTGGTCGGGGGCCAGACCGGCACCTTGCAGGAATTCCCGTGCCCGGCGGAAGGCGTGGCGGCCGCTGCTGCTTTCCGGGATCAATCCGGCCAGAGGCGCGATCACCCCATCGCGCAACCAGCCCGGCACCATATTGCGATAACGTCCGGCCAGCAGGCCGCCCTGATAGCGGGGATAGCCGGCGAAGATCTCGTCGCCGCCATCGCCCACCAGGGCGACGGTGACGTGTTGGCGGGCCATGCGCGACAGATCGTCGATCAACAGGGCGGTAGGATTGCCGAAAGGCTCGCCGAACGCCTCGATCATCGGCTCCAGCCGTTCCACGAAGCGGGGCGAGGCCGGCAGTTCGGTATGGCGGCTTCCCACATGACGGGCGACGGCGGCGGCGGCATCGCGCTCGTCATAGGCCCGCTCCTCGAAGGTCATGGTGAAGCTTTGAGGCGGCGGCCCACCCTGATTCTTCATCTCC
>JACQAD010000369.1 GCA_016195125.1 Magnetospirillum sp. | reverse complement strand
GACGGTGATCCGATAGGGCTCTGCTCTGAACACGGGGCCTCCCGCCTGATGCCTCGGCCGATGGCCGCAAGGGACTGGAACGCGTCTGTGTAACAATAAATCCGCTTTCCTTCATCCAGTTTTCCGGCCGGACGTTCGAAATGCTCCGGGAAGGCGGGATGGCAACAAAACTGTCATAAAAACTTTGCTATAAAACCGATATCGCTTCGATATACTAAATCGCAGCGGTGATCTACGCCGCCATTTGCTTAAATGGGAGCGACCAGATGACCAGTTCCGAATCCCCCAAGGCCCCCAAGCCGGCCAAGGCCCCCAAGACCCCCAAGGTCGACCCGGTCGAGGCCGCCGAGGTCAAGCCCGCCGTGACCAAGGCCGTGGCGGCCAAGCCCGCAGCGGTCAAGGCCGTCAAGGCCAAGCCGGTGAAGGCGCCGAAGCCAGCCAAGGCCGAACCCGCTTCCACCGATCCGACCCCGGTGGCCGAGGCCGGAAAGAAAGTCAAGAAGGTCAAGAAGGATAAGAAAAAGGACAAGAAGAAGGCGAAGAAGAAGGAGGCCGTCATCATCCGCTTCGAGGACGACCAGCTTCCCCTGATCGATGGTCGCGCCGAGGCCCTGGGCCTGTCGCGTGCCGCCTGGGTACGCATGGTGGTCGCCAAGAATCTGGCCGCCGGCAAGGATTGAGAGTTCACTGTCGGATGGAGTGGGGGCATCCCCACTCCGGGAGGCCAGCCATGAACGCCACCGAACGGATTGTCATCGCCCTGCGCCCTGAAAGCCATGGCAGCCAGCGCCATCTTGCCCTGGTTCTTCACAATGGTGCCGGGCGGGCGAAATCGGCTCTGGACGTGATCCGTGTCGCCTGCGCCGATTTCGTCGAAACCCGCCGCGATCAGGCCGAACTGGCCGCCGCCGCCGGATTGCTGTCCTCGGATCTGGAGGCGATCCAGGCTCAGATCGACCACTGCCTCGATCTTTGGCGTGAATTGAAGGATGGCTGACCGGCCGCCTTGCTGCGTCGCAGCATTATTCATGATTCGTTAACCTTCGTCAGCCCGCAGGGTCGGCCATACTCCCGCAGCAGGCCGACCGGCCTTTGGTCCTGGCTGGAGGGAAGACATGCTCGGCAGACTTCGTATCGGCGGCCGTCTGGCCGTTCTGACCACCATCATGATGGTCCTTGTGGCGGTCGTGGTGGGGCTTGGCCATTACGGCATGAGCGCCATCAACGCCAGTCTCAAGACGGTCTACGAGGACCGCACCATCTGCCTGGTGCAGTTGGGACAAATCGAGCGCGACCTGTTCAACATCCGCTTCCGCACCCGGTTGACGGTGTCTGAAACGGGCGAGGCGGAGCGTGACCGCCTGGGCCGGGAGGTGGAGGCGCTGTTCGGCGATCTCGACACCACCTGGCGCGCCTATATGTCCACCTATCTCGAGCCCGAGGAGAAGGTGCTGGCCGCTGAGATCGAACGCCATCTCACCGGTTACCGGGCGATCCACCAGCAGGTCATGGCCCGAATGGCGGCGGGGGATCTGACCGGGGCCAGGGGCCTGCACGACAACGAATTGCTGCGGGCCTTCCAGGAGCTGGATGTCCATCTGGTCGAGAACATCACCTTGCAGGAGCGCGTCGCCAAGGCGGAATACGAAAAGGGGCGCGCCGCCTTCGAGACCACCGCCCTGGTCAACCTGCTGGCCGCCATGCTCGGCGCCTCGGCCGCCGCCGGGCTGGCCTGGCTCATCGTGCGTGAGATCAGCGGATCGGTGGCGGCCATGGTCGCCGCCATGACCCGGCTGGCCGAGGGCGACACCAATGTCGATGTTCCCGGAGCCGAGCGCCGCGACGAGATCGGCGATATGGCCAAGGCGGTGGAGGTGTTCAAGCGCAACGCCGGTGAACGGCTGCGCCTGGAGGCCGAGGAAAAGGCCTCCGTCGCCCGTCGTCAGGCCCGGCAGGTCCGCATGGATTCCCTGACCGGAGAGTTCGATCGTGCCGTGGCGGATCTGCTGCGGGGGGTGTCTTCGGCGGCCAGCCACATGGAGGAGACCGCCCAGGCGCTCACCGCCAACGCCGAACAGACCCAGAGCCAAAGCGCCGCGGTCTCGGCCGCCACCGAGCAGGCCAGCGCCAATGTCAGCACCATCGCCGCCGCCAGTAACGAGCTGCTGGCCTCCATCCACGAGATCGGCGCCCAGGTCAGCCGCTCCGCCGACATCTCCTCCAACGCCGCTCTTGAGGCGGCGCGCACCAACGACAAGATGGCCAGTCTGTCCCAGACCGCCGGCCGTGTCGGCGAGGTGGTCCAGCTGATCACCGACATCGCCAGCCAGACCAACCTGCTGGCGCTGAACGCCACCATCGAGGCGGCGCGGGCCGGAGATGCCGGCAAGGGCTTTCACGTGGTGGCCAACGAGGTCAAGAACCTCGCCAATCAGACGGCGCGGGCCACCGAGGAGATCGCCACCCAGATCGGCGCCATCCAGACCGAAACCCTGGATGCGGTCGCCGCCATTCGCCGCATTACCGAGGTGATCGGTGAAATCAACGAGATGTCGTCGGCCATCGCCGGCGCCGTCGAGGAACAGGGCGCCGCCATGCAGGAAGTGGTGCGCAGCGTCGAACAGGCGGCGGCGGGTACCGGCGAGGTGGCGCGCAATATCGTTCAGGTGGCCGAGGCCGCCGACAGCACCGGCCGTATGGCGTTGGGCGCCAGGCGGGCGGCAGGCTCCCTCTCGACCCAGAGCGAGGGCCTGCGCCATTCGGTGGAATCATTCCTGTCTGGGGTGCGGGCGGCCTGAAGTCTCAGGCCGAATGACGGAGCCGCTCCAGGAACGAGGTGAACGAAGTCTTGATGGCGTCGGAGGTCTTGACCATGGATTCCGATGCCGCCATGACCTGGGCGGCGGCGGCATTGGCGCCGCAGACCGCCTCGCGCACCAGGCCGATCTGTTCGTTGACGGCGCTGGTTCCCTCTTCCGCCTTGGTTGCCGCCTGGGAAATATCTCGGGCGGCCGCCCGCTGCTCGGAAACCGATGCGGCAACCTGTTCGGCGATGCGGTTCATTCCGCCGATCTCCTCGGCGATGGCGGCGATGGCGGCGACGACCACGTCGATGGAGGAGCGTACCTCGCCCACCTGACCGGAGACTTCGCTGGTGGCCAGCGAGGTCTGATGGGCCAGCCCCTTGACCTCGCCCGCCACCACGGCGAAGCCCTTGCCGGCCTCGCCGGCCCTTGCCGCCTCGATGGTGGCGTTCAGGGCCAGCAGATTGGTCTGGCTGGCGATGTCCTCGATCATGCCGGCAACTTCGCCGATTCGCTCGGCCGACCGGAGCAGCCGGGTAACCTTGGTGCGGGCATCCTCGGCATTATCGCGTACATTGCCGACCACATGGCTGGAGGTGGAGACCTGATTGCCCACATCCTCCACCGACAGGCTCAGGCGTTCGGTCGAGGAGGCGACGGTGACGACGCTGTCCGCCGCCCAGCGGGCGGCCTGGACCGCTCCCTCGGTCTGGCTGGCCCCCGCCTCGGCGCTTTTGGTCATGGCTTCGGCGGCCTCGCGGAAGGCCCGGCACATGCCGTCCACCTCGGCAAGGGCATGTCCAACCTCGGACTGGAACTCGGCAGCGAGTTTGTCGAGCAATTGGCGACGCTCGAGGGCCGCCTGTTCGGACATGCGGGCTCGCTCGGATTCCATGCGGCCGATGCGCATGAAGGCCTGACGGGCCTGCTCGATGCCGCGGGCCAGGGCGCCCAATTCATCGCGCCGGTCCATGGCGGGAATGGGAATGGCGCCCAGCAGACCCTCGTCATTATGGGCTGCCGCCATGGATTGGATGGCGCCGCCCAGGGATTGAATGGCGCGGACCTGATGCAAGAGGGCCCAAACCATGACCGCCAGTCCCACCATCAGGATCAAGGCCAAGAGCGGCGCCAGGAATAGGGCGCTGTGCTCTTCCTCGGCGCGGATGGCATCGCGGGCCGACTGGATGCGGGCCACGGTCTCGTCGGCCAGAATCTGCAACCGCCCCATGGCCAGTTGCAGATCCGCCAGCTTGCTTTTCTGCTCGGTGACCCGCTGGGTGGCGGTATTCATCTGCTCGGTCAGGGATTGGGCCAGGGCGCCGGGATCCTCGGCCTTGATGGTGATGGCATCGATTCCATTGAACTGGCCGGCGGGGCTGTGGCGGCCCCGATAGACGCGGACCAGACCGGCGCTGTCGTCGGCGATGAAGAACAAGGAGCCGGGCTTGTCGATTCCGCCCCGCACACGCCGCTCCTTGATGCGGTCACGCATGGATTCCACGGAGAAGGTCTCGGTGGTCAGCTCGCGCCCACCGGCGCCGAGCCCGGCCAGAAGGTCATCGATGACGGCGTTTTCGGCCTTGGCGATGGCACTCTGCTCGGAGGCCAGCACGGCTTGGCTCATGTGGCGGATATCGGGAATGATCCGTCCGAAGATGATCTCCTCATAGCCGGCCTCGACGCCTCGCAGCAGGCTGAGGCCGCCCAGGGACACCGCGCCGAAGGTCATCAGGGTCAGGGCGATGACCGGTCCCAGGGTCTTGGTGATGATGCGTCCGCCCACATAGTGCGCCATTGCCGCCAAGGCAGCCTTTGCCGTCCTCCACCCGCCCATATCGTGCTCCCCCCAGCCCCTAAGGTCACGCCCTTGTCATATTCAACTATGCGTTGGCCGCATCGCTTCGTTCATGACGGTTGTGTGATCGTTCTGTTACAGATCCCCCCGGCCCAGCTGACGATTGGCGCGGGCCACCGCCTGACGGGCCGCGTCCATCAGGCCCATGCGGGTGATGATGGCGGCGGCGGTCAGCGAGCCGATCTCGCTGGCCTGATCCAGCAGGGCAAAGGCGCGGGTGAGGTCGCTGCCTGCGTTGATCAATGTGGTCCAGTGGGTCATGGAAACCTCCCTATCCTTATTTGTGTTGGTCAGGCCGCGCGGGTCTCTGAGGTGTGGTCGTCGGTGATCTCGATCCGAATCAACTGATCGAAGCCGTTGAAGGCGGTTCGCAGGCAGGTGCCGTAGGCGCCCAATTGCCCGATCTCGATCCAGTCGCCTTCGGCGGTGTCGGCGGGCAACAGGAACGGCCCGTCCATGTGGTCGAGGCTGTCGCAGGTGGGGCCGTAGAAGTGGAACGGAACCAATGGAGTGGCGGCACGGGGCTGGGCCGGGAT
>JACQAD010000373.1 GCA_016195125.1 Magnetospirillum sp. | reverse complement strand
GCCGCGCACCACCCGCATATGGTGCAGCGAAGCGGGCAGACGATCCAGAACCGACAGGAACAAGATGCCGAGCACGCCCAGCACCGACAGCAGCGGAAACACCCAGGTGCCGGGAATGTTGGGGGCACGGGCCAGCAGCAGCGGCTGGGTCGCCGCCACCAGCAGCACCAGCCCCAGCACGGTGGCGATACGTTCGAGCATCACCGAATTGACGCTGGCGGCCAGGGACAGGCCCGAACGCCGGGCCTTCCACATGCGCACCGCGTCTCCACCCACGGCGCCGGGCAGGACGATGGCGAAGAACACCCCGATATAATAGACGATGAAGGCCTGGGTGGCGGTAAAGGCCGCCTTCAGGGCACGCAGCACGATCCACCAGCGGAAGGCGCCGACCAGAACCTGGATCACGCCCAGGACCAGGGTCGCCACCAGCATCATGGGATCCAGCGTCTTGGCCTGCGCCCAGGCCGAGGCCAGATCGACCTTGCCGAATACGAACCAGATCAGACCGACCGAGAGCACCCCTTTGAGCACCCAGGGCAACCAGCGCTTCACCATGAACCGAAAAATCCGTCAGGGAGTTAAGGCGCCAAGCTTTAGCACATCCGGCGGGAAAGTGAAGAGAACTGGCGACGACGCCCCTCGAGCAAAATCGGTGATTGCTTGTGGGTGGCCCTCAGCGCCCGAACCGCACCGGCTGGCGCTTGCGGCCCCAATTGCCGGGCCTTGCCTCGAAAGTACCGGGAAGAATCGTTCCGCAGGCGGCGCACCGGCCTTCCGGCGTCAGGGTCCAGGTGGACAGCTCGTACCAATCCCTGCCGATCAGCAAGGCCCCGCAACCGGCGCAATAGGTGCCGCCGCCGGCCGGGTCGTGGACATTGCCGGTATAGACGTAACGCAGCCCGTTCTTCAGGGCGATGTCGCGGGCCCGGGTCAGGGTGGCGGGCGGCGTGTTGAGCTTGTCCGTCATCTTCCAGTCGGGATGGAAGGCCGAAAAGTGCAGCGGCACGTCCGGCCCCAAGGCCTCGGCCATCCAACGGGTCTGGGCGTCGATTTCCGCCGGGCTGTCGTTCTCGTCCGGGATCAGGAGGGTGGTCACCTCGAACCACACCTTGGTCTGGTGACGGAGATAGACCAGGGTTTCCTTCACCGCCTCGAGATGGGCGCCGCACAGGCGGTGATAGAAATCCTCGGTAAAGGCTTTGAGGTCGACGTTGGCGGCGTCCATATGGGCGTAGAACTCGGCCCTGGCCTCGGGCTTGATGTAGCCCGCCGTCACCGCCACCGTCTTCAGCCCCCTGGCATGGCAGGCCTTGGCCACGTCGACGGCGTATTCCAGGAAGATCACCGGGTCGTTGTAGGTGAAGGCCACCGAGCGGCAGCCCAGGGACAAAGCCGCCCGGGCGATGGCATCGGGATCGGCGCTATCGTTGAGACGATCGATCTCGCGGGCCTTGGAGATGTCCCAGTTCTGGCAGAACTTGCAGGTGAGGTTGCAGCCCGCCGTACCGAACGACAGGATCGGAGTGCCGGGCAGGAAGTGGTTGAGCGGCTTCTTCTCGACGGGATCGACGCAAAAGCCCGACGAGCGGCCATAGGTGGTCAGCACCATCCTGCCGCCCTGGTTGGCGCGCACGAAGCACAGGCCGCGCTGGCCATCGGCCAGTTTGCACTCGCGCGGGCAGACGTCGCAGCGCAGCCGCCCGTCGTCGAGGCGCTGCCAATAGCGGCCGGGAAAGTGCGAACCCTGGATGGCTTCGGTCATGGGGAAAGAGTAGCATAAACGGGCCGGATTTTCTCGACCGAGGCTCCCATGACCGTCCTTCGCCCCACTGCCGTGGCCGGGCAGTTCTACCCCGCCGATTTCGCCGAGGCCAACCGGCAGCTTTCCGCCTTTCTCGACGGCGCCGGTGCCCGGCCCGCCGATCCGCGACGGCCCAAGGCCCTGATCGCCCCCCATGCCGGCTGGATCTATTCCGGCCCGGTGGCGGCCAGCGCCTATGTCCGCCTGCTGCCCTGGCGCGGCAGCTATTCCCGCGTGGTGCTGCTGGGCCCCAGCCATCGGGTGGCGTTGCGCGGCATGGCCCTGTCATCCGCCGACCAATGGGCCTCGCCGCTGGGCGCCGTCGCCCTGGACAAGGAGGGCGCGGCGCGCCTTGCCGGACTGGCCGGAGTGGGAATCCTCGATCAGGCCCATGCCCAGGAGCACTCGCTGGAGGTTCACCTGCCCTTCCTGCAGGCGGTGCTGGGCGAGTTCAGCCTGCTGCCGGTGGTGGTGGGCGATGCTCCTCCCGACATGGTCGCCGCCCTGCTCGATTCCGTGTGGGGCGGGCCCGAGACCCTGATCGTCATTTCCACCGACCTTTCCCATTACCTGCCCTATGGCGAGTGCCAGAAAGCAGACCGCCGGACCGTGACCGCCTTCGAGCATCTGGACCCCACCGCCATCAGCCGCGACGGCGCCTGCGGCCGGATCCCGGTGGGGGGATTGCTGCGGACGGCCGAGCGCCGGAGCATGGAGATCGTCACCCTGGACGTGCGGAATTCCGGCGACACCGCCGGAACCAAGGACCGGGTGGTGGGGTATGGCGCCTGGGTGCTTTATGAAAATACCGGAGAGAAATCCATGAGCGACGAAGCCGCCATCCGTGACGTGGGGCAAATCCTGCTGGATCTGGCCTGGGCCTCCATCCGCCATGGCCTGTCGAACGGCGCCGCCGCGCCGCCGCCCGCCGAACGCCCCGGCAAGCTGGGCGAGCCCGGCGCCGTCTTCGTCACCTTGCACAGGCAGGGGCAGTTGCGCGGCTGCATCGGCTCGCCCATCGCCTGGCGGCCTCTGGCCGAGGACATCACCGACAACGCCTTCAAGGCCGCCTTCAAGGATCCGCGCTTTCCCCCCCTGCATCTGCAGGAGCTGGACCAACTGACCCTGTCGGTGTCGGTCCTGACCCCACCGCTGCCCATGAGTTTCACCGACGAGGCCGATCTGCTGGCCCAATTGCGGCCGCGCCTGGACGGGTTGATCATCGAAGACGGAGGCAAGCGCGCCCTGTTCCTGCCCTCGGTCTGGGAGCAATTAGCCGACAAGCGCGCCTTCCTGGCCCATCTCAAGGCCAAGGCCGGCATGGCCCACGATCATTGGTCCCCCGGCTTCAAGGCATCGCGTTTCCAGGCCGTGGAAATCGGCAAGTGAAACGCTTCGGCTTCGGCCAATCCCGTCTGCGGGTCGAGGATCAGCGCTTTGTGACCGGGCACGGCACCTATACCGACGACATCAACCTGACCGGTCAGTCATACGGCTGGGTGGTGCGCTCGCTGCTGCCCCATGCCGATGTGACGGTGGATGCCGGGGCGGCCAGGGACATGCCTGGAATCCGGCTGGTGCTGACCGCTTCCGAGATGGCGGCCCAGGGCGTGGGCGCCATGGTCTGCGGCTTCATGCCCGAGGGCGCCAAGCCACCCCGCCCGCGCCCGGTGATCGCGGACCAGCGCACCCGCCATGCCGGTGAGGCCCTGGCCTTCGTGGTCGCCGATTCCCTGGTCCAGGCCCGCGATGCCGCCGAGGCGGTGCTG
>JACQAD010000352.1 GCA_016195125.1 Magnetospirillum sp. | reverse complement strand
TATGCATCCCGATGCATCTCGCAGATGCAAAAACAGTTTTCGGGGTGGCGGCAAAGTTGATATTCGGCCTCTGCCTTGTTATGCTTTCCCCAATAAAGAAGAAACGAAGCATTTTCAGGGAAGGCAGGGAGGAACGATGGCCGCCCTCACGCAAGGCGCCGTAACCGGATTGCCCAGTATCGATGCCGCCAATGACGGCCTGAGGTTCCTGCTGGAGCGGGTGTTCCAGCCGGGGGTGGAATGTCGTCGCGGCACCGGTGGGCGGGGCGAGTGTGATTTCAGCCGCTGCACCCGCATCGAGGCGATCGTGCGCTATGTGGGGCGCAACTTCGCCCACCAGGAGCAGGTCATGGCTGATTCGGCCTATCCCGAGGCGGGGCGCCATTGTGACGACCACGCCTCTCTGCTCGACCACCTCAACGTCATGCTCCACGCCAAGGTCTGCGCGGACAAGGACAGCGTCAAGGTTCACGACTACATTGCCCATTGGGTGATCGAGCACGCGCAGCGCTGCGACCATCCGCTGGGGCGGTGGGCGGTGACGCGACGGGTCGTTCCCCCAACGCTTTGAAATCTCACGCGGGAAGCCGGGGAAGGGCAAAGCGCTTGTGCGGTTCGAAGCATTTGGGCGCCGTGCCGGCTAGCTCCTCAGACATAGATATCCTGACCGGTCGGTCAGGGGTATGGAGTGTTTGATTTTCGGGCGTGAACAAGGCATCCTGCGAAGCGCTGTTCAAGGTTCGGGGGGAGGGGAGCAAGACCCGCCCAAATCTTGGAAGGACGACGCGGCCAAGGTGCAAGGTCACGCGGTCTTTTTTGCTGCATCGCAGCAAAGAGGAGGCGGGCCCGTTGCCGACCGGGATTTCCCGGCGATGACGGTAATGTTACGAACTCCATGGCCGATCGGTTCGACAGGGGGGGTGGTTCGGCGGCGCTATCGGCGTCACCCGGCGCTCCGGGCGGACGGCCAAGGCTGGATTTCTCGAAAGTTCAAGGCGGATTCATGGGCGACACGACGATGACCAGAGGCGAAACCGAGGCGGCGGCGCAGGGAATTGGTGCGGCCAAGGCTGAGGCGGAGGAAATGGCGGCTGCGCCCAAGGTATCCCCGCCGCCCCTGGCGGTCCTGCGATCCGAACCTCTGGCCCCCTCTCGTCCGCCGTTGGAATCCGGTGGTCGAACGGCGCCGCTGCTGGGTCTGCTGGTGACGGTTCTTTGGGTCGGCATCTGCGCCTATTGGGCCAACACTTCCATCGGCTGGGGCAACCTGCTGTTCATGCAGCCCCAGGAAATCGGCGGCATGGTCGGCGCCGCCTTCCTGCCATTGGCCTTCCTGTGGGTGCTGATCGCCTATTTCGACCGTGGCCGCGAATTGCGCAGCCTGTCGGCCGACATGCGCGAGCAACTCTCGCGTCTGACCTATCCGGCCGAAGGTGCCGAGGCCCGGGTGGCGCTGATCGCCGATTCCCTGCGCTCCCAGGCCCGCGAGCTGACCCAGGCGTCCAGCGAGGCCGCCGCCAAGGGCGAGGCCGTGCGCGAGATCATGTCCACCCAGATCGACGCCATGACCGGCGTGGTCGGCCGCGTCAATGACGAGGCCCAGACCGCCGTCGAGGCTCTGCGCAAGGAAGTGGACCGCCTGACCCAGGCCGCCGACAGCGCCACGGCGCGGGCCCGCGAGGTCGAGGCCCTGTTGCGCATGCAGACCCAGGATCTCACCAAGGTCACCGATACCTCCGCCGTGCGCATCCGTGAATTCGGCGACCTTCTGAAAGGGCAGATCGAGGCTATCGACACCACTTCGGCCCGTGCCGCCGAACGTGCCGATACCGTGGCCGAGACGGTGCGCGCCCAGGCTGAATCCCTGGATAAGGTGTCCCAGGCCGCCGTCGTCCGCGCCGAGCAGGTGGTCGCCATGTTCGAGCGCCAGAGCGCTCAGCTGGGCAGTTCGGCCGAGCAGGCCACCAACCGTACCGAAGTGGTCGCCATCGGCCTGGCCGAGCGGGTCGAGGCACTGGATGGTTTGTTCACCCGCCAGAACACCGATCTGGATCAGGCCGCCGAGCGTCTGGCCGAGCAGACCAGTCGCATCTCGGCTTCGCTGCAGCAGCAGGCCACCGGCCTCGACCAGATCACCGAGCGCGTGCTGTCGCGTGTCAAGATCGTCGAGGAAGCCCTCTCGGTTCAATCGCGCGAGCTGGGCTCGGCCTCGGATCAGGCCATGGGCCGCTTCCGCGAGATCGAGGACACCCTGTCGCGTCATACCGACAACCTGAAGACCGCCGCCGACGACGCCGCCAGCCAGCTGGGCGCCGTGGGCGAGGTCTTCGTCCAGCGTCGCGATGATGTGGATACCGCCGCCGAACGGGCCATGGCCCGCGTCCGCGAAGTGGGCGAGGCCTTCCAGGGTCAGACCCGCGCCGTCGCCGCCGCCTCCGACCAGATGACCGCCCGTGGCCGCGAAGTCTCCGAGGCGCTGCGTCTGTACATCGAGGATCTGACCAAGGGTGCCGACCGTTCCGCCGCCCAGGCCGAGGCCATCCGCCTGTCGCTGCGTAAGCAGGCCGACGAACTGGCCGACGCCGCCAATGTGGTCTCGACCCAATCCAAGCTGTCGGAAGCCTCGCTCAATCAGCAGTCGCGCCATCTGATCGCCACCTCCGATCAGGTCATGGCCAAGGTCAAGACCATCGCCGATACCCTGCGCCAGGGCACCAACGACCTCATCGCCATGTCGTCGCGCGTCGGTGTCGAGCTGGACGCGGTGGGCGAGGCGCTTCGCCAGCGCACCGGCGATGTGGGGGTGGCCGCCACCCGCGCCATCGCCGAATCGGGCGGTGTCGCCGAATTGCTGGAAAAGCGCTCCGAGCAATTGGCCCATGTCTCCGATCAGCTGGGATCGCGGGTGCGGGCCGCCACCGAGGTTCTGCGCAAGCAGACCGAGCAGGTGGTCGCCTCCGCCGATCAGGCCGAGGCGTCGGTGGGCGCGGTGGGCGAGGCTCTGCGCGTTCAGGCCCAATCCCTGGCCCGCGTCGCCGACGATTCGTCGGACGTGCTCAAGGCCTTCGGCTCCTCCATCCAGCAGAACGCGGTGGAATTGGGCGAAGCGGCTCAGCAGGTGTTCGCCCAGTCCCAGACCGCCGGCGACGCGCTACGCACCATCAGCCGCGATTTCGAGGAAGCCTCCAACAAGACCGCCGCCCAGGTCACCGCCGCCGGCGACATGCTGCGGGCCGGCATTCGCGAGCTGACCGCCTCGGCGGAGCGGATCACCGCCCAGGTGCGGTCGGCCGGCGACGGCTTGCGACGCCACGCCAGCGAGCTGCAGGAAACCACCGAGCGGACCGGCGCCAAGCTGGAAGCCGCCTTCGAGATGGTACGGACCAAGTCCAACGATCTGGGCATCACCGGCGACCGTCTGGCCCAGCAGGCCGATGGGTTCTCCAACAGTTTCTCGCGCCAGGTGGAGGAGTTGGTCAACGCCTCCAAGCTCGCCGAGATCCGGGGCAGCCAGCTGGACGAGAAGCGGGCTCAGTCCTCGGTGGAACACTTCCTCCAGAACGCCGCCTTCATCGTCGAGAAGCTGCAGTCGCTGTCGGTGGATATCGGCCGCATCTTCAACGCCAATATCGACGAGAAGGCCTGGCGGGAATTCCATGCCGGCGACCAGAGCATCTTCGTGCGCAAGATTCTCAAGAATCTCGACAAGCATCAGATGGCCTCCATCAAGAACAAGTTCGAGGACGACGGCGATTTCCGCGAATACGTCACCCGCTATCTGGCGGAGTTCGAGGCCCTGCTCAATCAGGCCCGCAATTCCGATCACCAGGACGTGCTGACCGGCACCTTCACCTCGTCGGAAGTGGGCAAGCTGTATCTGGTCCTGGCCCGTTCGCTCGGCCGCCTGGAATAGGGTTGGTTCTGTTCGGTGAAACGACGGCGCCGGAGAGATCCGGCGCCGTTTTCGTTCTTAATAGATCGCCCTATTCCAGCACTTCCCGCCATTGCGTCAGTCTCTCCGCCAGAGCATCCGGCGCGTAGGGCGTGGCCGGAACGGCGCCCCAGACCGGTCTTGGCCAGGCGGGATCGTCGGTGAAGCGGGCGATGACGTGGACGTGCAATTGCGGCACCACGTTGCCCAGGGCGGCAATGTTGATGCGGTGGGGCGACACCAGCCGGCGCAGGCCGAGCGAGGCGCGGGACACCTCCTCCATCAAGAGGCGCTGGTCATCGGTCTCCAGATCGGTGATCTCGGCGATGGCGGCGCGGCGCGGCACCAGGATCAGCCAGGGATAGGTGCTGTCGTTCATCAGCAATACCCGGGACAGCGGCCAATCGGCCACCAGCGCGGTATCGGCCTGTATCCTGGCGTGCAGTTCAAACATGCGCCGGTTCTCCTCATTGCGCTGAGCGTAGTGTTCAGGGTATCAGAAGGGGCTTGTTTGCAAAGGTCTCCCTGATGCGCCGTCACCGTTCCAATCCGTTCGGCCGCCTGTTTTCCGTCCTGGCGATGCTATTGCTGGCCGCACTGGTCGGCATCGGGGGGGTCGAACTGGTTTCGGGCTGGGTCTTGAAGCTGATGCGCGACAAGCGCCCGGCCTTTGCCGCGACGCTCAGCGATGCCGATCTGCGCAAACTCTATGATGCCGAGGACGTGTCGCGCTACCGCTCCATCCTGTCGGAGAATTGGCGGTCTTTCGATACGCTTTATACGCCCTTCGTCGAATACCGGATGATGCCCTATCAAGGGCGATATCTGACTTTCAGCGAGGACGGCTATCGCGGCAACGGCGCCGGTCCTCAGGATCTGGCGGCGCCGGGGGCCAAGGTCTTCGTCTTCGGGGGCTCCACCACCATGGGAGCCGGAGTGGCCGACGACGAGACCATTCCCGCCTATGTGGAACAGATCCTCAAGGCGCAAGGCCGCGACGACGTTCACGTCTTCAACTTCGGCGCCGTCTCCTATTTCTCGACCCAGGAACGGATCGCCCTGGAGCGCCTTCTTACCGCCGGGATCAAGCCCGACGTGGTGGTGTTCATCGACGGCGACGGCGACTTCTATCATTGTTCCGTCCCCGACCAGGGCGCCTGGAACGAGCGGCTGAGCCAGTTGACCCAGGCCCGGTCGCGTCTGCCCTTTTCCAAGGAACTGGCATCGCGCTCCCATGTGGTGCAACTGGCCCGCCATCTGGGGGGGGACAAGTCCATTCTGGTCCGCGAATGGGGAACCTTCTGTGCCGACGATGCCGATCTGGACAAGGTCATCCACCGCCTCGACACCAATCGCCGCATGATCGACGCCTTGGCCGAGCGGCTGGGGTTCAAGGCCCTGTTCGTGCAGCAGCCGGTTCCCACCTATTCCTACGACAACCGCAAGCGCCCCTTCCCGGTCAAGGAAGAGGCCATGGGCTATCACATGAATGCCGCCAAGGGCTATCCGCGCATGGCGGAGATGAGGTCCGCCGGGCAGTTGTGGGATCATGGGCTGTTGTGGCTGGCGGAGGTCGAGCCCGCCGAGGGTAACGCCTATATCGACACCATCCACTACTCGCCGCGCTTCAACAAGACCATCGCCGAACGAATCGCCGCCGCTTTGGCCGATGGCGGACTTCCGGCACAAAAACTACCCTAGGCCGTATATCGCGCTGCGATAATTCCGCAACATAGCTTGTCGGTGTCCCTGCATCGGTGCCCTGCAATTCCTTTTGTTGCAGTGGTTCGCCAAGCTAGCCAGAATGGCCGGCAAACGCGGGGGCGGGAGAAGGTTGGTGGAGGCATCCGCCTGCCTGGGACCGTCAATAAAGTTCAGTCTGGGAGGACGCATGGTTTCGGCCAAGCCGGGCAAGACCATTGCTAAGGCGGCATCGGGGAGCGATGCCGGATCATGGAGCGATGCGGAGTTCCGATGGGACGATGCGTTGGCCGAACTGGCCGGTGCTTCGACCGATGTCTTGAATCTCGGGGCCGTCTGCGCCGACCGCCAGGTCGCCCTCGGCCAGGGTGAGCATGTCGCCTTGCGCTGGCTGGGCCGCCAGAGCGAGCGACGCGACGTCACCTATCATCAATTATCGGATCAGTCGGGCCGGGTCGCCCGAGTCCTTGCCGATCTGGGGTTGCAGCCGGGCGAGACCGTGGCCGTGCTCATGGGCCGCGTGCCCGAGCTGTACAGTGCCGCCCTGGGGATCTGGAAGGCCGGGGGCATCTATTGCCCGCTGTTCGCCGCCTTTGGCCCCGGTCCCATCAAGGCCCGCCTGGAACTTGGCGGGGCGCGCATTCTCATCACCACCGACGAATTGTATGCCCGCAAGGTCGCCATGTCCCGGCCAGGCCTCTCTCGATTGCAGCATGTGCTGGTGGTGGGTGAGAGCTTTGCCGATGGTTGCGGCGACTTCCGCGCCCTGGTCAATGCCTGCCTGCCCCTGAGTCCGGTGGCGACCAAGCCCGACGCCCCCGCCTTTCTGCATTTCACCTCAGGGACCACCGGCACGCCCAAGGGGGTTCTGCATCCCCATCGCGCCGTACTGGCGCATCTGGTGACCGGGCGCAAGGTCTTCGGCCTGTCGGCGAGCGATGTGTTCTGGTGCACGGCCGATCCCGGCTGGGTCACCAGCACCGCCTATGGCCTGATCGCGCCCCTGGTGTGCGGCGCCACCCTGATCGCCGACGAGGCCGAACTGGAGCCCCGGCGCTGGTACGGCATTCTCCATGACGAGAAGGTCACCGCCTGGTACACCACGCCGACGGCCATCCGCACCATGATGCGCTATGGCGCCGCCCTGGCGCGGTCCTACCGCGAGAACACGCTGCGGGTGGCCGCCAGTGTGGGCGAGCCTCTCAATGCCGAGGCGGTGTTGTGGGGTCAGAAGGCCCTGGGCGTACCCTTCCTGGATACCTGGTGGCAGACCGAGACCGGGGCCATCACCATCGCCAACGCCCCCGGAGAGGGCAGCCGCTCGGGCAGCATGGGCCGCCCCCTGCCGGGGGTGGAAGCGGTGATCATGCGCTGCGAGGGCGGGACACCCAACAGGATCGACGCCGTCGATGGGGTGGGAGAACTGGCCATTCGGACCTGCTGGCCCTCCATGTTCTCCGGCGCCCTGGGCGAGGAGCCGCGCTATGGCGAGTGCTTCCGCGACGGCTGGTACTTCACCGGCGATCTGGTCAGGCGTGATGCCGACGGCTTCTTCTGGTTCGTGGGCCGCGCCGACGACATGATCAAATGCGGCGCCCTGCAGATCGGTCCGTTCGAGGTGGAAGCCTGCCTGATGGATCATCCGGCGGTGGCTGAGATCGGGGTGGTCGGCAAGCCCGACATGCTGGTGCGCGAAGTGCCGGTGGCGTTCGTCTCGCTCAATCCCGGATTCGAGGCCGGCGATGCGCTGCGGGCGGAATTGCTGTCCTATGCCCGCCAGGAATTGGGAGCGGGCATGGCGCCGCGCGAGATCCATTTCGTCGAGGAACTGCCCAAGACCAATTCCGGCAAGATCATGCGCCGGGTGCTGAAGGCCAAGGCCGTGGGAGAACCCGAAGGCGGCGATATCCTGGTGAGCCTGCCGCCCTGTCCCGGCCGTTACGACGACGAATAGCAAGGGCAAGTCCGCCGTTCCGCCGGCTCATTCCATGCAAGACCGGCACCGCCCCGTCAGGCGGGGCATCCTTGCCCGCGCTCGGAATCTCGGTTTTGGAACAAGGCCCGATTAACGACGGGGCGGGCGGAGATCAGCCCCGTTTGCCGCAGGGGCAGGTGCCGGAACCGCCGCAGGTTCCCTTGCTCTCATCGATCAGTTCACGCACCGTCGAAACACACTTGCCGCAGCGAGGCTTGGCGTCGAACTGGCGGAACACGGCACTGGCGCTTCCGGCGCCCTCGGTCACGGCGGCGCGAACCTGGCGGTCGGTGAAGCCGTGGCAGAGACAGACATACATGGATGCCTCCTTAAGGCAGCAAGCTTGATCTGATGCAGATGATAATGACTCGCATCGATAATGCCAACACTTATTTTGGGTGATCCGCATTCGCAATAACTCGGGGCGCTCCAAGCCCCGGGGTGCTGGCAGGGTTGCGAAGGGTAGTGTAGCTTCGCCGTGGTGGCGCGTCGCCACCAGCAACAAGGGCTGACGATGACCTTCGAGCAGGGCCTGGCCTTCGCCATTCTGGGCTGCACCGTCCTTTTGTTCGCCATGGACAAGCTGCGCTACGATCTGGTGGCGATGCTGTCCCTGTCGGCGGGGATCGTGGCTGGACTGGTGCCGCCGGAACGGGCCTTTCACGGCTTTTCCGATCCGGTGGTGGTGGTGGTGGCCGCCGCCCTGGTGGTCAGCGCCGGAATCGAGCGTTCGGGCGTGATCGAACGGCTGATGCGGCCTTTATCCCTGCTTAAATCCCCCGACGCCCTGATCGGCACCCTGGTGGCGCTGGTGATGGTGCTGTCGGCCTTCATGAAGAATATCGGGGCGCTGGCCATCTTCATTCCCCTGGCCATCCGGCTGGCGCGGGCCAGCAACATCCCTGTATCGCAAATGCTGATGCCGCTGAGTTTCGCCTCGCTTCTGGGGGGGCTGATGACCCTGATCGGCACCTCGCCCAACATCATCGTATCGCGGGTGCGCGCCGATCTCACCGGTCAGCCCTTCACCATGTTCGACTTCACGCCGGTGGGGCTGGGAGTCTGTCTGTGCGGCATCGGTTTTCTGGCCTTCGCCTGGAGGGTATTGCCCCATGACCGCCAGGGCAGTTCGTCGGCCACCAAGTTTCGCATCGAGGATTATCTGGCCGAGGTCCGTATCCTGCCGCAATCGCCGCTGATCGGCGCCACCGTGGCCGATCTCGAGCAATTGTTTTCCGGGGGGGCGGTGACCGTGGCGGCCATCATCCGCGACCAGGGGCACCGTTATGTCCCCGGCGGCCATTGGGAATTCACCGAAAGCGACATCCTGGTCCTCGAGGGCGACCCCATGGCCCTCAAGCCATTGCTGGATACCGCCGGGCTGGCCCTGATCGGCGGCGTCGGATTGGGGTTGGGCAATGAGGACACCACCCTTCTGGAAGCGGTGGTGATGCCCAATTCGCCCCTGGTCGGCAGTACCGCCGCCAGGAGCGTCCTGCGCCGGCGCTACGGTATCGCCGTCCTGGCCATCAGCCGGGGCGGACGGCACATGATCGAGCGGCTACGCCAGACCGAGTTCCTGGCCGGCGACATGCTGGTGGTGGAAGGCAACGGCGAGACCCTGCCCGGCACCCTCACCCAGTTGGGCTGTCTGCCTTTGGGCGAGCGGGCGGGGCTGAGCTTCAAACGCAAATCGGCCTGGCTGCCGGTGGGCATCGCGCTCTCGGCCATGCTGCTGGTGGCCGTCGGTGTTCTGCCGGTGGCGCCCGCCTTCTTCCTGGCGGCGGTGGCCATGGTGGTGCTGCGCTGTCTGCCGTTGCGCGACGCCTACGAAGCCATCCATTGGCCCATCATCATTCTGCTGGGCGCCCTGATCCCCATCAGCGACGCCATGAAGAGCACCGGCGCCTCCGATCTGCTGGCCGGGTGGCTGGCCCTGGCGGCGTCCCAGGTGCCGGTGGTGGTGGCGGTGGGATTGGTGCTGCTGGCCTCCATGCTGCTGGCGCCGTTCCTGCACCATGCCGCCACGGTGCTGCTGATGAGGCCGGTGGCGGCGGGCATGGCGGTCAAGCTGGGCTTGGCCACCGATCCCTTCCTGATGGCGGTGGCGGTGGGGGCCGCCTGCGACTTCCTGACCCCCATCGGCCACCAGTGCAACACCCTGGTCATGGGGGTGGGCGGCTATCGCTTCGGTGATTACTGGCGCCTGGGGTTGCCCCTCAGTCTGATCGTCCTGGTGGTGGGCACAGGCCTCATTTTGGTGGTCTGGCCGGTTCACGGATGAGGATTGCTTGAC
>JACQAD010000378.1 GCA_016195125.1 Magnetospirillum sp. | reverse complement strand
GACGTGGGTGAGCCCCATGTCATGGTCGTCCACCACCACCGACAGCATGTAGGTGGGCGTGCCGTCGGCGCGCAGAAGGACCATGTCGTCCAGCTGGTCGTTGGCGACACGGACATCGCCCTGGACCAGATCGGCGATGATGGTCTCGCCCTCGGAAGGAGCGCGCAGGCGAACCACGAAGGGTGTGCCGGCGGGGGCTTCGGACGAATCACGATCGCGCCAGATGCCGGGATAGCGCATGGGCAGGCCCTTGGCCCGCTGTTCCTCGCGGATGGCGGTCAGTTCATCGGGAGAGCAATAGCAGCGATAGGCCTTGCCTTCATCCAGCAGCTGGCGGGCCACTTCAGCGTGGCGGCCGGCGCGGGCGAACTGCATCACCGCCTCGCCGTCCCAATCCAGGCCCAGCCATTTGATGCCGTCGAAGATGGCCTCCACCGCCGCATCGGTCGAGCGGGCGCGGTCGGTATCTTCAATACGCAGCAGGAATTTGCCGCCATGATGACGGGCGAACAGCCAGTTGAACAAGGCGGTACGCCCCCCTCCGATATGGAGGAAGCCGGTGGGCGACGGGGCGAAGCGGGTGACGACAGTCATGACGATACTTTCGGCGTCCTTTTTGCCGAGAGGGACAGGGCCGCCCTGTGTAGCATATCTTTATGGCCCTGACAGCCCGGTGTTGGGGGTGGATGGCAAAAAACCCGCCCGATAGGATAGGGATTTTCCCGGCCGAGCGCATCCGTTCGGACGCCCTGTCGAGAGCAGTAATCGTTATGGGAGAGCGCCTGCTGGCCGAGCGGGCGCGCTGGCCTTTATGGCTGCCCGTTTTTCTGGGGTTTGGCATCGCGCTCTACTTTGCCCTGCCGGCCGAGCCCCCCTCCTGGGCCGGCATTGCCCTGATTCTTGTGGGGGGCGGCGGCATTCTGGCGGCGCGCGGGCGCGTCCTGCCCCTGATGCTGGCGCTGATCTGCCTGTTCACCATTGCCTTGGGCTTTACCATGGCCCAATGGCGGAGCATCCGCCTGGCGGCGCCGGTGGTGGAGCGTCATACCGGCGCCCTGCACCTGGACGGGGTGGTTTCGGAAGTGGAGATGCTGCCCGATGGCGGCGTGCGGCTGACCATCGAAAAGGTCAGTTTGGACAGGGACGATGTGGTCATGCCGCTGAAGGTCCGGGTCAAGGCCAAGGCGGGCCAGTCCTCGGCGACCGCCGGCGATCGGGTGCGGATGCGGGCGATGCTGATGCCGCCGCCCCAGCCGGCCATGCCCGGCGCCTTCGATTTCGCCCGCTTCGCCTGGTTCAAGCAATTCGGGGCCATCGGCACGGTGCTGGGTCCGGTGGAGGTGGTGGCGACGGGCGAGGCCAAGGGCTGGCGGTCTGATCTCACCATCGCCGTCAATGAATTGCGCCATGCCATCACCGCCCGCATCCTGGCGGTGCTGCCCGGCGATCGCGGCGCGGTGACGGCGGCGCTGACCACCGGCGACCAGATGCCCATTTCGGCCCCCATGATGCAGGCCTACCGCGATTCCGGGCTGGCCCATATTCTGTCCATTTCCGGCCTGCACATCACCATGGCTGCCGGTCTGGTCTTTGTGGGATTGCGCTCGCTGATGGCGCTGTTCCCAAGTCTGGCTCTGCGCCATCCCATCAAGAAATGGGCGGCTTTGCTGGCCATTGCCTTCGCCGGCTTCTACACCTTGCTGGCCGGTTCGCCGGTACCGGCCCAGCGGTCGTTCTTCATGACCGGACTGATCCTGCTGGCGGTGCTGTTGGACCGCATCGCCCTGTCCATGCGCCTGGTGGTGTGGGCGGCGGTGGTGATCCTGCTGTGGGAGCCCGAGGAGATGATCGGCCCCAGCTTTCAGATGTCCTTCGCCGCCGTGGTGGCGCTGATCGCCTCCTACGAGACCCTGACGCCCAAGCAGGGCGCCTGGAAAGCCGCCCATCCCGGATGGATGCCCGCTGCCGGCCTCTACCTGTTCGGAGTGGTGATGAGCACCCTGATCGCCGGTTCGGCCACGGCGGTTTACGGGATTTTCCATTTCAACCGCTTCGCCGTGTGGTCGGTGGCCGCCAACATGATCGCGGTGCCACTGACCGGCTTTTGGGTGATGCCCTTCGCCTTGCTGCTGTTCCTGCTGCTGCCGTTCGGGCTGGAGGCCATCGCCCTGGTCCCCATGGGCTGGGGTGTGGAGGCGGTGAACTGGGTGGCGGTATGGGTGGCGTCCTGGTGTAGCGCGGCGACCGTTTTGGCACATTCCGACGGATGATTTGGCCCCGGAAGAGCTTCCGCGCCAGCCCGTTAAGCAGGCCACCCCACATTAATATCTGCCTCTGGATCGGCCAACAGCGCTGCCTCATGGGCGTAGCAAGACTGGACATGGGCGGACACGGTCAAGGCCATCGCCACGACTTGCTCGGCAGCCAGCAACCGATAGACCCCGTCGGCGAACTTCCAGCCGCCGGACCAGTAGCCATCCCGGGCCAGGGTATAGGCGGCATTGACCTTGGCCTGACTGTCTCGGTCGGTGGCCAAGGGCCAGCCGTTGTAGGTCGTGCCGCCGATCTCGGCTTCATAGCGGCGGGTAGCGATGCGGTCAGGACGAGGGACGGCCGACATCCTGGAGTTCTGCTCTTGGGATACCGTCCAGGCCGCTTCCTCGGCATCCCTCTGTGCCTCCTCCTCGGAGGTAAAAGGCACCAGATCACCGTCCACCTGCTTGTAACGAGCCATTCCTTCCCTCCCTAGGCCTTCTTGAGGCCATACATGCTGATAGTGCCGCTGGAGAAGTTCCCGCTTTCGAGAAAGAATCGAACGGCATTGATGGCGGTCGCCGTGGCGAGGAAGCCGCTGCCCGTCCCGAAACCCGCCATTCCGCTGGCGTCGGCTCCACTCCAAATCAAGTTTGCAAGAGATTTGACGTAGGCAGTATCCCCTGCCCCATGGAGCCACACAGTCCCGCTGATGCCTCGTCCGGCGGCGTTGCCGATGGCCTGTAGAGACGCGCCTCGGTCATAGGCCAGCACAATTTGGCTGTCGTTTGTGCTGCCGCCCTCAGTTGAATTCTTGATTGCGTCCCAAGAATACCCCGCCGAATAGTACGACGCCCCGCCGTTGCTGCTGAGGCGCATGTAGAGCATAACGTCATTTGTCGCGGGCAGAACATCCTCCAGCGCGAACAGATAGCTGTTATAGTCGGCGTTGTTGAAGGTGGTGAAGTCCACCGACGCCACGTTGGCGATGATTTGTGTCTGGAGAGGCACAAGCGCCCCGGCGGACGGTGATGCCCACTGTCCATCGCCGCGCAAGAATTTAGTGGCATTGGGCTGACCCTGGCCAAGCCCCGCGAACGGCGGCGCCCCACCCATCCCGCCCCCTAGAATGCCAAGCGCTCGCATCCTAGTAATCCTTGCGCTGGGCCGTGACCACTACGCCACCGGCCAGGGCCACGCCGATGGCGGCATAGAGCTTCCAACCCGACTGCAGGCGCAGCGGGTTGAACTCATTGATGGCGGTGCCGTCGATATGGGTGAGCGCGGTGGCGGGACACTGGGTGGTCTGGGCCATGGTATAGGCGGCTATCAGGGCGGTGGCGATCAGCCAGTAATTGGCACCGTCATAGGCGTAAAGCTGCACCTGGGTGGCGGTCACCGTGGCGCGGGGGATGGCGGCGATATGGGTGTATTCGGACCCGTTGGCCCCGGCGGTGGACAGCAACACGGCGTTGGCATTGTCATTGTAGGTGGTCTTGGCGGCGGTGCAGACGCAGGCGTCGAGCGCCATGCCTTGGGCGAAGGTCGCGGTATTGGTGACGGCCATTGATCGGTCTCCTAGATGGAAAGGGCGCAGGCCATGGCGTGCATGGCGGCGACGGTGGGCAGGTTGCCGGCGGCATTGCCGGCGTTGAGGGCAGCGGCGGAGCCGACGACGGTGTAGGCCCCGGAGGCCAGCCCTAGCGACCACGGTGACCGCTCGTCGGTGCCATTGGTGTTGAGGACGGCGGCGGCGGCGGCCGGAACGAGCATCTGGCAGCACGGTAGCTTGCCGGACGGAACCGCCGGAGCGGCGGGGCTGGCGGAAGCGGTACCGGCCACCGCGCTGGCGGCACCGGTGACGCGGTCCAGCACCACCCGGTCGATGCGCGGCAGAGTGGCATGGGCGGCGCTCAGGGTTACGGTCTGAGCCGCTACGGCAGTGACACCGCTGGCGGTCGGCACGACCCCAGCCGCGATATGCACTACCATGTCGGTATTGGTGACGGTGGGCTGCCAGGGGCCGGCGACAAAGGCCAGGGCGGCGGTAGCGGCGTCGATGGCCAGGGGGTAGGCGGCGGCGGTCAGAGCACCGGGACCGGCATAGACCGACGGGGTATAGGAGGTGAGGGAGAGTCCGGTCATGGGCTTGGTCCTATGGTCAGGATGATGGTACCGCCCACGTCGGTGCCGCTGGACCAGACGTGGCCGGTACAGCCGGTGCGAGTGACGGTGGTGGCGCTGGCGCCGGTGACGCCGGCACCAACGGCGCCGGGATTGACCAGCGGCGGGGCGTGGTAGGACTTGGTGAAGCCGACCGGGCCGCCGCCGGCCGCCACGGTGGCCGAGACCACCTCGCTCTTGGGTTCGACGTCGATGGTGGGAGCGAAGCCGGTGATAACGCAGGCGCCCAGGCTGTTATCCTGAACCAGGCGCATCTTGATCCAGGCGGCATCCACAGTGCCACTGGTCCAGGTGGTCCAGGCGCCGGGAAAACCGGTGACGCCATCGGCGCTGACGCTGGCATCCAACGTTACCGAGGTCAGCACGTTGCCGGTGCCGTCGGCGCCCAGCCCTGCCGCGATCTGGCCGTAGGCCCGGACCGTATCCCGGATGCCGTCGCCCACTGCCAGCGTCTCGTAGATGCTGGTGGCCACGGGATAGGGCACAAAGGTCTCGAACAGCTCGGCATTGGTCAGCTCGTTTGCCGGCTTGGCCGAATCGGGGATCAGCACGCCGGTCAGCGGGTGGCGCAGAAAACCGGTCAACGTCCCCGGCCATGCGGGAGCCTGCTGGGCCGCCATGATCACCGTGTTGGCGTTGGTCACCGCCAGGTCGACGGTGGCCATAGCGGTCGACAGCTGGTCGGACGCCGGATCGCGCAGGCGGAAGCCGAAGGTGTATGACCCGGGCAGCAGGGCCGCATTGGCGTCATAAGAGCCGCGTGCCGCCTCGGTGACCATGGCCATGACGGACCACGCCTGATCGACGGTGACGCCGGACGCACAGCCCTGCGGTCCCACGGCGATGTCCATGGCGAAGTCTGGATTGGCGGCCCAGGCGAAGTTGACGACGTTGCCGCTCTGTTGGGCGGAGACACCATAGGGGACTGGCGGCCTCGGTGGCCCGGCGATGACATGGGAATGGGCCGTCACCTCGTCCAGGGTCTGGCCCGCGCCTTCGTAGGTGTTGAAGGAGAGCAGCTTGACCCAGACGGTCGATCCGATCTTGTCCCTGGTGTAGGCCCGGCGAAAGATCGCCTGGTCGAGGCGTACAAAGACGGCGCCGGCCGCATGGGTGGTGATCGGCGTGCCATAAAGTCCGCGCCGCAGATAGGAGAGCCCGTAGCGGTCGGCGCCGGTCATGATGCAGTCGCGATAGGCGATCAGCTCACCGTCCACCCAGCACAGGGTGGCGAAGCTGTCCACATCGGCCTGGCTGCCGCCATTGAGCACTCCACCCGAGATGGTCATATCCACGGCCAGCGTGCTGGAGGTATCCACATCGGCCACCGCCGGCAAGGCGGCGGTGAGCGTGCCAATGCGGGCCTTGCCGGTGATCACCCCTTCCCGCCCATAGGTGATATCCTCGGCAGCGGTATACACCTGGGCACCGCCCCAATTGGGGCCGCCGCAAGCGGCCAGCCAGACCTCCAGTCCGCCCGCCAGCTGGGTAGGCACATCGAACATCACCACCGGATTCGCATCGCCGGGAGGAGTTGTGCGGTTGTGGGAAAAGCCGAATCCGGTAACGGCCGCCTGGGGCTCGGCGATTCCGGCACCGGGCTGCACCTCCTCCAGGATCAATTGGCGGGAGCCGTCGCCCCTTCGATCCATCTCCTTGATGCGGACAAGGCGCCGCGAGACCCGACTGGCGTCCGAGGCGGCATACCCGACGTCGCCAAGCTCCAAGTCCAGATGTTCCATGCCGACGCCACCGGACCACCGGCCCAGAGCGGCGGCCCGCTGCAGCTGCAGCTGGGCGGAGACCTGGGCGGCGGCGGGCAGCGCGAACAGCCCCGCTTGCTTGATCGACCCGGTATTGAGGCGATAGGTTCTGATGGCAGCCAGGTCGCGCGCCGTGGCCGGGAGGGGGTTGTACCCCGATGCCCGGTTGAGGTACTGGACCTGCACTTGGTTCACCGCCCCGAAATCGTCGGCGATCACCTGGACCAGGGGATCGGTTGACGAACTGCCGCTGGACGTGGTGGCGCCATTGGCCACCAGCCAATCATCATCGTTCAGGTCAAACGTGGGCTCGGGCGGGGTATAGGTGCGCCCGTTGCCCGTGACGGCGCTGCAGCCCCGAGGAATCAGGGTGATGGCACCATTGGGGCAGCCCACATCGACATTGGTGGCTTGGGCGATGTCGTCGATGACCTGGGCGCCGGTCTGCTGCTCGGAATAAAGGACTGAGATCAGCAGGCCAGAGGCGACAGCCCAGTTCGAGTACCTCGTCTGATCACCGACCATGGCATCCGGCACGGGCGGCGCGATACCCCATAGATCGTTGGTCAACAGATCGGCAACGAACAGGGCCGGGTCGGCATCCACATGGCCCTCAACCGAGTCCGAGTGGAAGGCGAAAACCTCCACATTGTGGTTGGGCAAAGATGCCGAGCTTCCCAGGTCATAGCCGGAGGCTGCGATGTAGGACAGGCCGCTATAGCCCAGGGCTTGGCTGGGCGGCTGCTGATCGGCGGCGCTGTAGCTGATCTCCAGCTCGGCGCCGGCATCGGCGGCAGCGAAGGTATAGACGCCGCCGGCCACGGCATATTGCCCGGCGGTGGGAGTGCCAGTGATCGCCGTGAGCGCGGTGCCGTCGCCATATTTGACCCCGTGATCGGCCCAAGGGGCTCCGGTGTAATCGACGGTGACCTGATGCGGTGCCGCCAGCGGTACCGTGTGTTCCTCGGTGACCGTGGTGTAGCCGGCCAGGTGGGGCCAGGGCTCTTGCCCGTACTCACCGAGATAGGCGGTATAGCCCAGCGCCGCCAGGGTGGTGGCGGTGGCGTCGTTGCCCTGCCAGATGGAGCCGACGCCCAGGATCGGCCCTTCGCACAGGCCCAGCATCAGCGAGCAGGTATAGGTGTAGCTCGTGGTCGATCCGCCTCCGCCGCCACCCCCGCCGCCCTTGCCCCCACCCCCGCCGCCACCCCCGCCGGAGGAATGGGCGATCTGGGTGAAGTCGTTATACCAGATCAGGTTGGGCGCGATTTTAACGGTGCCGACCGCAACGGGTATAACCTTGCCCCAGCACGAGGTCTGAATGGAGACGCCCTGAGCGGCCTGCGGCTGGGTGGCCACCGGTTGGCTGATCTGGGGGCCGCCGAACAATCCCGCCATGGTCAGAACACCGTAAAGAAGCGGGGCAGCCGGTCGGCCAGGCGATCCTTGTGGAACGGCTCTTCCAGCCCTTGGCCATACTTTACACCCTCACCCTTGACCGCATGAATGATCCTGGGCCAGGCGATGACGATGGCGCCATGGGCATGGCAATGCCCCACCTTGTAGAGGACCAGGTCACCGGGCAGTGGGGCGTATGTCCCGGCCTTGATCAGGGCGTCCACCACCTCGTCGCCCAGCACGCCGCGCGGACCAACCAGGTCGTCGGGCCAGGTCGCGCATCCGGGCGGCGCGATCTCGCGAGCATAGCTCAGCACCACTTTGAGGTATTTTTCCTCCCGCTGGTTGATGTGCCATTGCGGTGAATAGGGGAAGTGGGGGATCTCCTCCACCAGACCGGCGGCATGATAGGCGGCGGCCGGGTACTGGGCGCAATCCACGCCGCATCCTTTAAGGCGCTGGCAGTCGCGATACGGGGTGCGAAACCAGCTTACCGCCTCCGCCACCATGCCCATGCGCTCCCTCTCATGATCCATGGCTCAGGCTCCGGCGGTGGTGGGGGCGGGAACGAAGGGCTGGCCCCGGAACCGCAGGGTTGGCGTGCCGCCGAACTTGGGGCAGCCCCGGGGCGAGAAGCTGCCGTCGCAGCCGGGATGCAGCACCAGATGGTCACCAACGGCGGGATCGTTCGGAAACGGAGTCATCAGGGTAATGGCGCCGGGACTGCCCTTGACGTAGGAGCGGATACTGCGCGATAGGCCGGCATTGGCGCCGCTGGTGATTTCCACGCTGCCCAGGTCGAAATAGCCATTGTCCTGGGACAGGGTGAGGACAATGACACTGCCGCTCGATCCCGCCTGGGCGGTGGTCGCCACCGCGAAGGGCGCGGTATCGATGCCGCAGCCGGCCGATCCCACCCACTCGCAGCAGGACGGCGAATAAAGGTTGCGGGGCCAGGGGCTTTGTAGCCGCTGACGGGCGTCAGCTGCGTTCAGCACGAACTGGCTGCCGCCGCCATCGCTTTCCCCGACGAAGCCCAGGAACTCCCGCACGCTGCCGGTCAGCGGCACCGGCCAGCAGGCGGCCGTTACCGGAGCGGGAGCCAGACCGACGCGGTAGTCGAGCGTAGCGCCCCGCAGTAGACCGCGCGCCGCTGCTTCGCCCCAGGGCATCCCCTCGATGGTGGACTTGCCGGGCAGCAGGTCGATGGTCAAGGTGTCGGCTTGGGTGCCCAGCTTCTGCGAGATGGAGCCTTGCCGCCCCTCGGAGATCCAGAAGGGGCCGCTCATGCCGCCGCAGGCATAGCGGGCGCCGTCCACGTCCACCACGTCGCAATCGCCGGCCGAATAATGATGGGTGGCACCCCCGACCAAGGTCAGAGCCACCAGGTCGCAGGCGTAAAACTGACGGGTCTTCAGCAAGGCCCTTACTTCGGGGGACAGGGCCTTCATACATCACCCCGCTTGATAGAGGTGAAGGCCAACTCGCCCATTTTGTGCCAGCCCTTCATCACTTTCTCGAAATCGATCTGCTGGGTGGCGAAGCGGCAGGGGAAGAAATAGGTGAAATCGACGCTGATCGCGGCCCCATTGCCCGGGGCGGCGGCCAGGGTCAGCAGGCCGGGCGAGGTGTCACCCCAGGTCTGCACCGACCAACTTCCGGCAGTCAGGGCAACGCCCGCCACCCGTACCGCCGACACCACATCGGGGGCAAACATGGGCTCGGGAAAGCCGCCGGCACCGCCATAGGACCGCACCAACTGAAAATCGGTGGTGACGCCGTCGCCCAGCCCCACCAACTGGTTGGTGGCGGTGTTGTCCTCCTCGTCGCGATAGAGGAAGGGAACCACCCGCCCGACGCGGCGCAGGGTGAAATCCACGAAGGCATCGTATTCGGTGAACGGGCCAGCCTGGCGCAATGCCTCATGGCTGATGACCCATTTCCAGCGAGGATAGGTCCAGCGCTGGATGACGGTCTCACTGCCCGAGGCGGATTCCTGAAGATCGTCCGACCAGATCTCCGAGCGCTTGGGCGGCATTTGTCCGGGAAAGCGCGGCATGATGTCGGTGGTCATGCTACTTGCCCTTCTTGATGAAATTGCCCTGGCCAGCCTGGGACCGCATCACGTCCACCGTGTTGCGGGCGATGCCCGGCCGGCGCATCAGGTTGTTGACGCTGGCGGCATCCAGCGCGTGGATATGGATGTCGCCGTCCCGGCCGGCGCCGCCACCCACCGCCATGGCCAGACGCTCGGCCACCGGCATGGGCTGGGCATTGAAATTGGCGGGGTCCTTGAGGCGCGGCGGCCCAATCACCGGCATGGAGGCGGCGGGCGCCTGCATCAGCTCCACATTGGACATCAACTGGTCGAGGCGCCGGGAGAAAGGGGCCGACAGCACCTTCTCATCCTTGTGCAGCTCGGTGATCATGCCGTCGGCGGGCACATGCTCCCAACCGCCCTCGGCCGAGGCCATGGGTAAGAACGACATGGCCATGGCGTAGGTCTCCTCGCCCACTTCCGGCGCCATCGCCCAACCCACGAAGGGAATGCAGGACACCGAGGCCATGGCGGCGGCCCCGGCGATAGCGGCAAAGGCCGGGATCTCGCCCGCCGCCTCGGCCTTGGCGGCGGCGATGGCAGCGATGGTCGAGGCGCTTTCCGCCCCGGATCGGGCGGCGGCCTGAGCCATCGTCTCGGCGGTCTTGGAGGTCTCGAGACCCAGCCAGGAGGCAATCTGTTCGCCGATCCGCGCCAGGAAACTGCCCTGTTCCACTCCTTCTGCTGCCGCCCGAGCACCGGTCCCGGCCACCGTGGCGCTGGTCCTGGCCGCCTGACCCGCCGTCACGGCACCGGTCTTGGCCGCCTCCTTGGTAGCCGTGTCAATCACCTCTTGCTGGCCGGTGATCTTCGACCAGACCCGCATCACGCCTTCCGACCAGATCCACGAGCCGACGCGCTTCATGGCCAGATCGGCAAAGACGTTGGCCAGGCCCAGTGCCATGTTGCGTTCGAACTGCTGGAAGCTCTGCCCCTGGATGATCAGGCCCTTGAAGGCGTTGCCCATGACGGAGCCGATACCCGACGCGGTGGTCTGCCAATCGCGCAGCGTCGCCAGGGTCTGCTGATGGCTGGCGGCCAGATCCTGGGCGCGGTAGGTCTGGTCCACCTGGGCCAGCTGCTTGTTGAGGCGGTCGCGCTCCGATGTCTCCAGATTCTTGAGGCGCAGTTTCTCTTCCAGGGCGTTCCGCTCGATCTGGTATTCCTGGGCCTTGACCTCGCGCAAACGGGCCAAGGCGTCCTGGTTGTCCAGGGCGCCCATGTCGCGCAGGAAGCGCAGGTTCTCGCCGTGGATCTCCAGATCGGCCTTGGCGGTGGCGGCACGCGCCTCGATGCCGTCGGCATTGATACGGTTCAGTTCCTTCTGGTGTTCGCGCTCCATTTCCGCGATGCGGGCCAGGGCATCCTGATAGGCCTTGGAATGCTCGCCAGCATAACGCTTGACCTCCTCGGCCTCTGCCCGCGCGATGGCGATGCGCTGTTCCGAGCCCTTCTGGGCGGCGGCGCGGTCGCGCTCCAGCTTGGCCAGAAGCTCGGCATGGGAATCGGCGTCGATGGCCTTTTCCAGGCGGCGAATTTCCATGGTGACCTGGGCGTATTCCTTGCTGCCCTCGGCCAGATGAGCGCGCTTGGCCTGCCAGAATTTCAGGTCCTCGGCCTTGCGTTCCTCCAGAGATCGCCGGTCGGCGGCCTGGATCTCGGCCAGCTCGCGGCGATAGCCCTCCATCTCCGACTCGCCGCCATCCTTTTTGCGCAGGGCGGCGGCCTGCTCGTTCTTCAGCCGGATCGCCTCCTTGATGTCGGCGATCTGCGCCTGCAGCTTGCCCCTCTCGGAATCGGGGGCGGCGGCCATCTGATTTTGGAGCAGCGCCATCTGCTCGGTCAGCACCATCTTGTCGCCCTCGATGCGGCGCAGCTCCCGCTGGACGGTCAGCGTGCGGTCCAGGATGTCCAGGACCCGCTTGTCGCGATCGTTGCCGTTTTCGCCACCGGTGGCGCCGGGGGTGGATGTGGGAGCGGGGGCCGGAGCGGCATGCCCTTCGACCTTGGAGCCTGGAAGATAGGGCTCCGCGATGTCGCGCATGGCGGCGCGGATCTCGTCCAGGTGGCGCTTGACCTCGGCCGCGCGCAGGCTCCATTCCCGCGCCAGCTTGCCCGGCATCTCCAGCGCGGTCTTTTCCGCCTCGGCCAGATCGCCGCCGATGGCCTGCTTGACCATGCGGGCAAATTCGAAGACCGCCACGGCGGCCACTTCGGCCACCGTCTTCATGCCGGCGAATCCGGCCATGGCCGCCTGCACCACCATGGTCACCATGTCCATGAGATCGCGCAGCGCCTTGCCCAGGATGGCCATCGGCACCTCACACGAGCGGATCACCTCGGCCAGGGTGCGCAGCGCGGCGGCCGTGCCCTGGCCGTGCTCTCCCGCCCCGGAGAAGGCGTGGGCCAGATCGTTCAGCGCGTTGCCGGCATCCTGCGCCGCCTGTTGCAGCGGCGTCTTCAACCGGCCTGCGGCGGCTTCCATCTCATCGCCGAATTCCCGCGCCACCGCCGCCTTGGCGCCCATGATGTCGCCGGCATCCACCAGATCGGCCACCAGCTGCTTGGTGTCGGCGGAGACCCGATTGGTCTGGCGATCCAACTCCTCCAGCATCTTCTCGGGATCGGCCATGGACTTGGCCAGTTTTTCCGCCGCCGCCGGGCCTTCCTGGCCGGTCAGCAAAATCCATCCTTCCATGCCGCGCGAGAGGTCCGCCATGACCTGGGGGGTCACCGACCGGATGCGGGCGAATTCGGTGGTAATGCCTTGGGCCGCCTCCGTGCCGATTCCGTGCATGCGGGACAGGGATTGGATGGTGGCCTCCATCCCGTCGCGGGTGAACAGGCCAGCTTGACCAGACATCACCAGGGCGTTGGCGATCTTGGCCAGGGCCTGGGCGGCATGCTCGTTGTGGGCGGCTATCTCGTAGGCGACGAATCCCACCGCCGCCAGGGGAGCAACCACCCGCAGCGCCGCCATGCCCACATTGCCGAACCGCTCGGCCAGCACCATTAACGAGCCGGGCATGCGCG
Source organism: Magnetospirillum sp. (assembly GCA_016195125.1). GTDB lineage: Bacteria > Pseudomonadota > Alphaproteobacteria > Rhodospirillales > Magnetospirillaceae > Phaeospirillum. Next base: position 9,468 of record JACQAD010000378.1, on the reverse strand, counting down.
AGAAATTGCCGCTCATGGCCTCGTGGGCCAGCACGATCATCTCTCGCTTGGCGCCCACGGTCATGGAGCCCACATGCCCCATGGCCTCGCCCACCCGCCGGGCGTTGTCGTTGATCGGAGCCAGCGCCTCGGCGGCGCCGATCTCCCTGATCTCGGTCTTGACCTGTTTCGCCGAATTGGCCAGGCCGGAGAAATGGCCCTGCAGCCGCTCGGACAGCTGGTTGAGCTGATCGACCGGGACGATGCCCTCGCGGAAGGCCTGGTTGAGGCTCTTGGCCGCGTCGGACATGGTCTTGGACGAGCCGCTGATCTGCTTGAACAGGGCGTCCACGTCATGGGTCAGCGCCGTGGTCGAGGCCAGGGCGGTCTTCAGCCGGCCCGAGGATTCCGCCATGGAATCGAGGCCGCTGACCGTCCGCTTGGCGCCGCCTTCGAAATCGGCGGTATCGGCCGAGACCTTTACGGCGACTTCATCGGTGGCGCCCATGGGCTACTCCAGAACTTCATGCGCCCGCAAGAACAGGGCCATGGAGACCGGCAGGGGGGGGTAGACCTCCCACTGCCGGACCAACTCATTCCACAACGGCCAGCTCAGCTTTCGGACTTGGCCGATGCTCCACCCGGTGCGGGCGCAGGCGTAGGCGTAGAGGTGGTCCCAGCTTTCGATGGGCTCGCCTTCTGCATCGCCTCCGCCACAATCCGCTCCCCCAGGCGGACATATCCGCTGATCGCGGCCACCTTTTCCGAGGCGGCGAAGATCTCGTCGAGATCGGTGGGGAGCGGCCGCAGATCCTCCTCCTTGGCCTGGCTGGACAGGGCGGCGATGACGACGCGACGCCGGGCGCGGACCTGTTCGCGCCGATCCATGGCGTGCAGCCCGGCCAGATCGGGATAGATAGCCTCCAGCGTTTCCCAGTCCAGCGCCCGCACCGTCCAGCTTTTGCCGCCGAAGACGATGGTGTTGCTATCGTCTTCGGCGGCCTGCTTGCCCCTGCGCCGGGTCATCAGATTTTCACCCCGTTGACCCAGCGGGACTGGATGCGGTTCAAAGCATCGGGCACTGCCTGCCAGTCGATCTCGATGGTGTTGGCCTCGCCCGCCTTGCCGCCGGGCGTGATGCCGGTGGCCTGGGCGGCGTAGATGATCCGGTCCTCGGTCATCAGGCCCGACGGCGAGTTGTAGGCCTTGTGCAGGTGCAGCCGGAAGTACGGCGCCAGCCCCTGTTCCCGGTTGTAAACGGTATAGCCGAACCCCTGGGTGTTGTCGGTGTAGGAATAGGAGATCAGCACCGCCAGATGGGCGGTGGCATCGGCGGCGGAAAAGACATAGGTGCCGCTGGTGTCGCAGCTGTACTGCCCGGCCTGGGGCGTACCCTGGGTGATTCGGGTGAGCGACGAGCCATCGGTAGCATTGAGGACACCGTTGTCGTACATGAAGCCAGCGTGGTTGGCCACCTGGACGCTGTCGGCGGCCACCGCCGCCTCGCCATCGGCCAGGGTCACCATGCCGGTGGTGATATCGACGCCGTAGAACAGATAGGCCTCGATACGGGGATCGTTGCGCAGGAACTTGACCTTGCCGGTCACATCCTCCTCGGTGCGGCCCAGCACCACCGGCGCGACCGTGCCGCCACGGCCCGAGCCGGCCTTGGCCTTGATCGCCATCGAGGCTTCCTGGATGTCGAACAGCTGGATGGGGGTGGAGTTCGTCCCATTGGTGGGGGTGGCGAACACCTTACCGGCGCCGAAGGAATAGCGTTGCAGGGACATGGCGGGACTCCTAGTCGAGGGTCTTGAGAGCCGCCTTCAGGGCTTCCTTGGCGGCGAAGGCGGCGTTGTAGCGAGCGGTGTCACGGGCGAGGCGGGAATTGGGAACGACCTCGTCCCACAGGTCCTGCAGCCGCTGCCCGGCGGGCGTGCCGGTGGCAGGGGTTTCGGTCACTTCGGTTTCGTCGTCGTTCTCGGTGCCCATGGGGCTCTCCTATGATTTGGGCTGCAGCAGGTAGCGGGTCTGGAAGGCCATGCCCCACCACAATTCCTGGTCCTTGAAATCGGACAGGCCGGCGCGGGCCAGCGACAGCGGTCCCAGCCAGGTCTCGGGACGCCATCCCAGCAGACTGCCCAGGATGCGGTTCTCCAGATCCACCAGCTCGGCTTCCTTGGTGAAGCCCTGGACCGAGCCGTGCAGGCGCTGGAAGACCTGGACCTGGAATTGCGACATCACGACCTGGGGTCCGCCCTCGGCCTTGGCCGGTTCGGGCAGATCGCCGAGCGGCAGGACATAGAAGTTGGGGCCGTCGCCCAGGGCCGCGCCCGCCTTGGTGGCGGCGGCATAGGCGATGGAGCCTTCCACCAGATGGGCCAATTTGCCGCCAGCCGCGTTCTTGATCCCGCGCAGGCGTTCGATGACCGGGGAGAGCAGGATCATAGCTTGCCCTTCCCCAGGACATGGTCGCGGATCATTCCCACATATTCCTGCCGCTCGGTGTCGTTGATGCCGGCGAACGGCCGGGCCGGAATAACGATAGTGCCTTCTCCCACCACGCGCCGCGCCATGGCCACCACCCGCTTGTCGCCGGCCCGGGCGAACAACAGGGCCTTGTAACCAAATTCGTCACCCGCCTTGGTCTTGCGGACCACCACGGCACGGCGCATGGAGATCCGCGAATCCAGCAGCGTGCGGGCAGCACGGAAGATGGTGGCGCCGAACTGGTGGGCGGCGGCATAGGCCAGGTTGGTACCCCAGGTCACCGAATTCGCGGTGACCCGGCGGGTGAAGGATCGCCGCAGGTGGCCCGCCCATTGCAGCTTCTTCTCGCGCCCGGCCTTGGCCTTCTTGGCGATGGTGGAGGGACGCAGCGCTTCCCAGGCGCGACCGTCGGGGTCCACCTCATTCTCGAAGCGCTGGTCGGTGGCCAGCATGCCGGCATTGCCGATCCGCTCCATCACCGGCGACAGGTCGCGGGCGTTGTCCGCATACCCCATCAGGGTCCGGCGCACGTCGCGGTCATCAAGGGCGAAGTCGAGCGTCCAGGCCATCAGCGGTAACCCGCCAGGGCATCGTCGGTGAAAATCGGCTTGTCGGCCACGCTCGCAATACGGTTGGGGATGGCGGCGTCGGCGATCCCGGCGGCTTCCAAGCGGAATACGCCCGATGCCACGTCGCGGAGCGTGCGCATCGCGCTGGCATAGGCGCTGGCCACGGCGGCGCTGGGATCGTCCTTGTAGAGCATATGGCGGGCGATATCGCAGACGATGCCGGCAATGGACGGCGGTACCGGATCGAGGGGAAGGCGGTAGCGGGCACCGACATAGCCCTCCACCAGAGCAGTGGCATCCGCCAGGCGTACGCCGATCACCGCCGCGTCGGGCTCTCCGGTACCGGTACGATCGGTCAGCGCGGTCAGCTCGTAGGAGCCGAAGCGGTCGATCATGTCCTGGTAGGTGGCGTAGGCCATTCTCATTTCCTGCGTTAGCATCTCCCCGCCGCCGTCACCTCTAACGGCGGCGGGGAGAAGGGCCAAAGGATCAGGTCGTGGCGGCGCCGTCGGTGCCGCCGTCACCCTTCTTGTCCGTCTTCTTGACCGGATTGGGGTCGATGGCGCCGATGGCGGCCAGCTCCTTGGCCGCCTTGGCGTCCAATGTGATGGGTTCGCCGGGGGAAACGGTGCTGTCGGCGGTCTTGATTGGGGTGCGGGCGGTGTAGTCGGGCATGCTGGCCTCCTTATGCCGCGTTCTGGATCAGGAAGCCGGCCAGGCCGCCGGTCTGCACCGGCACCGATTCCTCGACTACGCCGTAGATCCACGACTTCTCGTTGTTCTCCCAGTAGGGCTGCTCGACGGCGGGCTGGCCCGTCATGGTGTAGGTGTAGCCGTAGCTGGGCTCGGCGATGGCCAGCGGATCGACGGCGGCGTTGCCGCCGGAGGCGCCCACATAGGCCAGCACCATGCAGTTGGACCAGACATCCGAGAAATTGCCCGCATCGTCGGCATAGGTCCGCTTGCCCACCACCACCTGATCCACCTCGATCAGGGCCTTAAACTGATCCAGGGTCACCGGGCCGCCCTTGGTGTACTTGAAGCGCTCCAGCACCTGGGGATTGTCGCGTGCCGCCGTCCACACATCGGGCGACAGGATCGCCACGTTGGGATACATGCCGGTGGTGGCGCGCACCGCCTCGCGGGCGGCGGCGATGTCGGTGATCGGCGTGCCGGTGCTGGCCGACCACTTGGCGGCGCCCGACAGCGCGAGTTTGTGGTTGCCGTCGTAACTATTGGCATTGGTGGCGATGGCGGCCTGTTCCGCCTCGATGCCCAGCGACATGGCATTCTGCGTCTTGGTCACCACGCCCCGGCCCAGATCAATGCCCGGGACCTGCGAGGCGTCGCGGATGAACTCGCGGGGCAGCTTTCCTTCCAGCCCGCGATTGAGCAGGGCGTAGGGGCGGCCGAGATAGCCGAAGTCAATGCGCCGGGTCCGCGCACCGGGGGCGCGGCGCGTGTTCCACAGCTTGAAGTCTTCCTTGCCGAACTCCAGCACCTGGCCGCCCGAGACCTGGACGTAGACGCGGGGGAAGAGCAGGTGGCCCACCGATTCGGCATGGCGGTAGCCCAGGGCATGGGTGGTGAGGATCGGGTCGATGACCCGAACGCCGGAGGGATTGAGAACGACATCGACCATGAGAGCGGTCTCCTAGCGGAACAGGATTTCGACGATCGCCCCGGCCCCGGACGAATCCTGGAGCGCGTCGGCGAAGACGTATTCGGGGCCATCCCCGCCGGTCAGCACTGCCGTGCCATTGGCGGCGGCCGAAGTGACGGCGGTGGAGCCGGCGGCGATGGCCAGCTTGCCGGTGGAGGCGATGACACGGCCCTGGGAATCGACGATCAGGGAATCGCCCTTGGAGAAGGCGGCGCCGGCCTCGGCGGGGGCAACGCCCTTGGCGATGATGGCGAAATCATGGCCGGAGGCGGCGCCATAGGCGGCGATGCCCTTGACCTTCTGGCCCTGGACGGTGGCCTGAGCGTCGTTGAAGCCGACGGCGCGCCGTGCGGCGACGGCGCCATTGGCCACACCGGACAAGGTGAGCAGATCGATGGTACCAGCGGGCATGAGGACCTCCTACTTGCCGCCGACGGCCTTGATGGCCGAGGCGTAATCGGTATTGGGATTGGCCTTCATGAAGGCCTGGGCCTTGGCGTGCAGCGCCAGGCGTTCGGGATCGACGGAGAAGCCGGGCGGCGCGCTGAATTCGATGTCGCCGGCCACGTCACCCTGGCCGGGCGCCACCTCGCCGAACTCGACCATCTTGGGCTGGGCCTGCAACTGGCGCTTGTAGGCATCCAGCGGCGCAAGCTGGACCTTGCCGTCGCCCTCGGCGAATTCGATGGGGGAGTCCACCTCGGCCAGGCTGTCCATGAAGGCCAGGGTGTTGTCCTTCTGGGCCGGAAGGAACTTGCCTTGCGTGACCAGGCCGTCGAGGAAGGCCTCGTTGTCGCGGCGAGAAGCAGCCTTCTCCTGGGCGGAAAAGGCGACTTCCTTTTCCTGCAATTTGGCCTCGCGGGCCTCGATATCGCGAAGACGGGTATCCATCTCCGCCTGACTGGCGCCATCGGCCATGGGTGCTCCTTTCGGGTCTTGGGAAGGCTGGGAAAAGGCGGGCATGGGCTGGCCGCAACCGCCGCCATCGTCGGCATCCGGCTCGCGGTCATCGTCCTCCGCCCACGATACGATCCAGGAGGGGAGCGCCTGGTCGGCGGCTTCAAGGCCGAAGCGGGCGATCAGGAAATCGCGGAGCGAGCGGAAGGCGGCCCCCAGCGGGGCGCCGCCCTGGCCGAACTCCACGAAATCGTCGTCGCCAGTGGCGAAGGCCAGCGGCTTCAGGCCGGATACCGCCGGGGGCATGGCGCCCAGGCAGCCGATATGGCGCAGATAGTAGCCGCCGGGCTTGGGGTTGGACTTGGAGCCGGGGGGATAGAAGGCGGCGGAGATGCGCTTATAGGCGCCCTTCCTCACCGCCTCGGCGAATTCCGGGTTGACCTGGTCCACCTCGGCCAGCAGGCGGCCACCGATGAATTCCAGCCGGGTGGCCCAGCCCTGGGCGGGATCGTCATGCTTGGGATGACCGGCCACCATGGGCGCCTCATGCACGGCCGGGTCATAGGCGGCGGCGATGTCGGCCAGGTCGGCGGCGGTGAAGGTGACTTCCTCGCCGCTCCTGGTGACGAAGGTCCCGGGACGGAAGATCTCGATCTTCTTTTTCGGCGTGGCGGTGGGCACGGGACCACATCTCCTCGGCTTGGGGTCGAGGCGAGTGTGGCGGTACGGATGGATCAGGGCCGCGCGGAACGGCTTCCGCTTGGTGGTCCGCTGGTGGGGATGGATGTCCGCCCGACCGGAACCGGCCGTGGGGCGCCCCCATCCTGCCCGCCCGCGCCGTTCGGCGCAAGGTGCGTTGATGGCTTCCCCCGTGCCGCGCCGCTAACGGGGTGCTAACGGGGGGAAGTGACCTCTCCGGCACCAGGAGGTCACCGGAGCAGCCAAATCCTCTCCTGGGCGATTGGACGGGGCGTCCGTTGCCCTGGTCCAGGCGGAGTGGTATAGTCGGATGAGAAACCGGTTGGTGGGGCGCATCCCGATTCCTTCCGGTGGGCGACGTGGCCGATGCGCGGGCCATAGTCTTTCCATCACGCATCGGCCGTTCCGTCCTCTCCGCCATTGCCCTGGGCCGCCTGTCCGGCGGCCGTCGCGGCGGCGAGAATGGCCGCTCCGGTTCCGTCGCTTTGCCAGATCCTGAGGCCGGTGCGCAGATTCTTGAGCGCGCTCACCGATCCCCTGAAGAAGGTCATGCCCGACCACCGATTGCCGTCGGCATCGGCCACCAGGCCGATCACCAGGGTCTTGTCGATCTGCACATAACGGACGTAGCGCCGCCGGATCGATACCCGCCCCGAGGCCGTGTTTTCCGCAAAACCGATCCAGATCTCCTGCGGTGCCTCGACCAACTCGGGGATGAACGGGAAGAAGCGCTCGCGCCCATCGATGCGCGACGGAACCTCGATCATGTGATCGATGATGGCCTGTCCTACCGAGATCCGTTCGCCCAGGGGATCGGTCAGCACCGCCTCATCGGCCCCCAGCGTCTGGCGCAACGCCTGGCGCAACGCATCGACGGTCTCGGCCGGGGCGGTCGCGGGCGGCGCGCCCGGGCCGGAAGGTGGAGGACCAACGCCTATACCCCGGTCCCGGGACGCGGGAGCGTCGCCCTTGGCCGGAGCCTTGTCGGAAGCCGGAGCGTCGCCCTTGGCCGGAGCCTTGTCGGGCTTCGGCGCCGCCGGGCCGGGCTTGGTTTCGGTCTTAACGGGATCGAGCTTGTCGGCCGAGTGTCCGAGTCCGGCTGGGACCTTCAACTCCTCCCATTTGCCGTGGCGCTCGATGGCCAGACGATCGGCGCCCCGTCCCCACGCCGCCTTGCCCACGTTGTATCCGAAGCCAGTGTCGATGCCTTCGGGCACGCTGACGATCTCGGTACCATCGGGCGTCTTCAGCTCGCGCTTTTCCCACAGGATGGCCGGAATATCCTCGTCCTTGGTCACCTCCCAGCCCATGCGCCTGAGATCGTCTTCGGTCAAGAACTGCACCGAGCAGCGGCAATTCCAGCCGTTGGGGGGATAATGGGTATCCCAGAAGGGGTGATCGACGGGCAGGATGATCGCGTGCCATTCGCGATGTAGCGGCCGGGTGGCGCTATCCAGGATGGCGGTATAGCGGATGTAGAGCCTGCCGCCGCCCTCGGCCAGGCGCATGCCTTGCGCCCAGCGCCCCGCCGCCACGGCCATGCGCATGTTGGTGTTGTAGATGACGCCCGAACGCCAGTTGCGCGAGCCGTTGTAGTCCCAGCCGTGGGCGGCGACGATGCGGTCGAAATCCTTGCGGAAATCTTCGAGCGTGCGGCCCTCGCCGATGGCGGCGGTGACCGCCTGGTGGAAGTCGGCCACCAGCTGCGCCTTGGTGGCGCCAGCCACCACGAAGGCGCGGGCATGCATCGCCTCGCGGATATCCGTCCACGAGGCGGTGGGTACATCGACTTTGTCCTTGAGGAAGTCGATGGCCTCGGTGAAGGGAAGCGCAAAGCTGGAAGCGCCCCCGGCCATCAGGGAAGGACCATCTCGGATCGCCCGGTCAGCTCGGCCACCTGCAGCGCCTGGGACATGGCCAACGCCAGGTCGGAGGCATCGAGCTTAGGGTACAGCCGCACCAGCTCGGCGGACAGATCCTCAAGGCTGGCGGCGCGGTTCACCAGGGCCTTGATCTGCCCCATCAGGTCCGTCATGGCCGGCATCGCCGCCTCGGCCAGTTGGTCGGCCAAATCGTCGGCGGCATCGCGCGGCGTGACGTCGCCCGGTGCGGCGCCGGGTGGTGCGGCGAACTCGGAATCGGCTCGGATGGTCTGCGGCGTCACCTCCCCGATCGGGGCCGCCGGTCCGCTGGTGAGGCCGGTATAGACCCATTCGCCCTTCCACTGGTCCATGATGTCCAGGGTGGGGTCTTTCGGTTCCCACCCCTCCTGCCGGGCCTGGGTGATGAAGGCCAGGGCCATCTGGCGGGCCTGGATCTGCTTCTGATCGCGGGTTGCCTCCTCTTCCTCGCGAGCCATGCGCGGACGCGAGATCAGCGGGCGGCGGGCCTCGGGATAATTCAGCGAGACGATCCATTCGATGAATTGCTCGGTATGGGCGGCGCACAGGAGATCGGCGTCGAAATCGGCCAACTCCTCGCGCACCACGTTGTGGGTTTCCGACGCCGCCCGCGAGCCGCCGCCCCGGATTGACGAGGTCAGCGTCTCGCCCAGGATGGCGAGCGTGATCATCTCGTCCATGTAACGGCACAGATCTTCGTAGGTATTGATGGTCCCCGAGCGTACCGCCTCCAGCAGCTTGACCACCGTGCCCTGGGGCACCGTCATGGCCGAGCGCTGGGAGATGCTGGACAGCACGTCCAGCAGCTTGTCCTTCTCCGTGTCCAGCATGCCGTCGGGCGCTTCCCCCACCACGGTGGGAGAGCCGAATTTCTCGCAGAAGGTCAGCCAGAAGGCGATGCCCTGGCGCTTGAAGAAGCAGGGCCAGAACAACATGGAGCCGATGCCCAGGCCATAAGGGTCGCCGACCATGTCGCCGAACCGGTGAACCAGGAACTTCCTGGGCGGCAATTCCTCGCCCCGCAGCATGTCCTCGAAGGTCAGCATGCGCAGCTGCTGCTCATCGTCGAAGACGAAGCGCCGCTGGTCCTTGGGCTTGACGTCAATGGGAACGATGAAGCCGTCGCGCACGTCCCACATCACCTCGCCCACGGCATAGCCCTTGAGCGTGGCGCCCAGCTGCTCGTAGCAGACCCGGTCGTAGCGGAATCCCCATTCGCCTTTCAGCACCCGCTACTAGATTTGTTGAGCTTTGTGTTGGTTTAGAGTGT
>JACQAD010000011.1 GCA_016195125.1 Magnetospirillum sp. | reverse complement strand
GTTGTCCACGACCACGCAGCCGGCAGCGGCGGCGCGCGGGCTATGGGCGGCCGAGACCTTGGCGCCGGGCGACGACAGGGCGATGTCGGTGCCCTTGAAATCGTACTTGGCCAGATCCTGGCACTTCAGAATCTTGTCACCGAAAGAGACCTCGCGGCCGACCGAACGCTCGCTGGCCAGGGCGACGACCTCATCCACCGGGAACTTGCGTTCCACCAGAATATCCAGCATCGCCCGACCCACATTGCCGGTAGCGCCGATCACAGCAACCTTGTAACCCATGTTCTCTTCTCCGTTCTCCAGGAGCCCTAGGTTCCCTGGCGCTTATCGAGATACGAAAAGGCCCGCGGGAACTTTCCGCGGGCCTTTTTCGTGCAGTCGTGACGAACCGGCCCGCTCAAGCGGTCTTGGTAGTGCCGGTTTTGGTAGTGACGAGGAAAGGCACCGCCGGGGCGAAACCCCGGACGCCGGAACCGTTTGCCTTGGAAAAGCAGACGACCATGACTTCCTCCGTTGGAGGCGTAGGTGTAACGGAAGCCGCGAATAGGCGCAAGGGGAAAGGGGGTCAGGCCGCCATGGCCGCCAGACGCGCCCCCAGACGCGGCGCCGCGAAGTCGAGAAAGGCGCGCAGCTTCAGGGGCAGAATCCCTTGGCCCGCATGAACCAGACTGACCGGTCGGACCGCAGGGGCGAAGCCGTCCAGAACGATCTCCAGTTCCCCCGCCCGCCGGGCCTCGTCGATCTGATAGGACAGAACCTGGGTGATCCCCATGCCGGCCCGCGCCGCATCGACCGCAGCCTCGGCGGTATTGACCACCAGACGAGGGTGAATGGACACGGGCATCTCGGCGGAACCGTCCGCGAAGGTCCAAAGGCGCGGCGGGCTCAAGGTCTCGAAGGCGATGCAATCATGGCCCAGAAGCTCTTGCGGATGGCTGGGGCGCCCCCGCGATCCGAGATAGGCGGGACTGGCGCAGGTCACCGGCCGCACCGCGCCGAGCCGGAGCGCCACCAATCGGCTGTCGGGCAGGTGGCCGATGCGGATCGCCAGGTCGATATGATCGTCGAGCAGGTGGACGCTTCGATCGGAAAAGACCATCTCCACGTCGATGTCGGCAAAGGCGTCCAGAAACTCCACCACCACCGGCAGGACATGCAGGCGCCCGAACACGATGGGCGCCGTCATGACGAGAGTGCCCCGGGGCACGGCATATTCACCGGCGGCGATACGCTCGGCCTCTCCCACCTGTTCCAGGATGTGCCGACACGCCGCCACATAGGCCTGCCCGGCATCGGACAGAAAGAGGCGGCGGGTGGTGCGATGAAGCAGTCGCGCCTTCAGATGCTCCTCCAAGGCGCCGATCTTGCGGCTGATGGTCGCCAGCGGCATTCCCAGTCGCCGGGCGGCGGCGGTAAAGCTGCCGGCCTCCACCACCTCCACCAGCAGCGTCATGGCCTCCAGGCGATCCATCATTCTCTCAATTTTCGATATTATGATTCCAGAACATACATGATTATTCAAAATTCAAGGAGGCTTTATGGTCCGGGACATCGAATCCAACTGCCGCCATGAGGTGCTTTCATGTCCCATCTTCATACCCCCGCCACCATCGCCGACGCCCCCGCCGCCTCCCAGCCCCTGCTCGAAGCCGTGAAGAAGCAATTGGGCGTGGTCCCCAACCTGTTCCGCCTGGTATCCAACAGCCCCGCCGCCCTGGAAGGCTATCTCGGCCTTTCGGCGGCCCTGGCCAAGGGCAGCCTGCCGGCCCAGACCCGCGAGCGCATCGCCCTCACCGTGGCCGAGATCAACGGCTGCGAGTATTGCCTGGCCGCCCATGCCTATCTCGGCCGCAATCTGGCCAAACTGGACGAGGCCGAGATCGCCGCCAACCGCCGCGGCCGGTCATCGGACGCCAAGGCCGACGCCGCCACCCGCTTCGCCGCCGCCTTGGTCAGCGAGCGCGGTCAGGTCAGCGCCCAACAGGTGAGCGAGATCAAGGCCGCCGGATATGACGATGCCCAGGTGGTGGAAATGGTGCTTCACGTCGCCCTCAACATCTGGACCAATTACGTGAATCTGGTGGGCGGGACCGATCTCGACTTCCCCGCCGACCCGGCCCTCGAAATGGCCTGATGGCGCAATATCCTGCCGAAAGGAGATTCCGTCATGAATCGCCCCCCTCTCCCCCCCTTTAGCCGCGAGACCGCGGCGGAAAAAGCCCGGCTGGCCGAGGATGCCTGGAACAGCCGCGATCCGGCCCGGGTGGCGTTGGCCTATACCCCCGACAGCCGCTGGCGCAACCGGTCGGAATTCGTCGAAGGCCGCGCCGCCATCGAAGCCTTTCTGGTGCGGAAATGGCAGCGGGAATTGGATTACCGCCTGATCAAGGAGGTCTGGGCCTTCCTGGACAACCGCATCGCCGTGCGCTTCGCCTATGAATGGCACGACGACAGCGGGCAGTGGTTTCGCAGCTATGGCAACGAGAATTGGGAATTCGACCGATCCGGTCTGATGCGGCTGCGCATCGCCAGTATCAACGACGCCCCCATCGCCGAAGCCGAGCGGCGCTATCACTGGCCCCTGGGGCGCCGCCCCGAGGACCACCCCAGCCTGTCCGAGTTGGGCCTCTAGAATGAGCCCGCCCCGGTCACGGGCCAGCGACATCGCCTTCACCGCAACGGTGAAGGCGATACAGGACCGGCTCGGGTCACGCGCCGCCTATGCCCGCATGGAAAGCGGCAATGGCTGGCAGACCACGATCAGTCCCGACCTCGCCCGCTTCATCCAAGCCCAAACCAGCGTCTTCCTGGCCACCGCCAACGCCCAAGGCCAGCCCTATATCCAGCATCGCGGCGGCCCGCCCGGCTTCCTGCGGATACTAAACGACACCGAGATCGCCTTCGCCGATTTCAGCGGCAACCGTCAATACATCACGATCGGCAATCTTGCCGACAATTCCAAGGCCCACCTGTTTCTGATGGATTATGCCCACCGCCAGCGCATCAAGCTCTGGGGGGAGGCCCGGGTGGTGGACGACGATGGGGAGCTGATGCGGAGCCTGATGCCGGCCGATTACCGGGCCAAGCCCGAGAGGGTCATCGTCTTCACCATTGCCGCCTGGGATGCCAATTGCCCACAGCACATCCCCCAGCGCTTCGACGCCATGGACGTGGCGGCGGCTTTGGCGGAACGCGACGGCCGCATCCGTGAATTGGAGGCGGAAATCGCCAGACTTCGCGCCGTCTAGCCCTTGATCCCGGAGCACACCCGCGAGATGAAGGCGTCGATGTCATCGTTCATGCTGACCGTGCGGCTGGC
>JACQAD010000354.1 GCA_016195125.1 Magnetospirillum sp. | reverse complement strand
CTATCCCGGCAGGTCATTTCCATGCGGGATGGCTGACGGCGGCTGAACGCTCTCAGCCCGCCAGTCCCCGCCGCGCCCGATCCGCCGCCGCCACGGCGGATTCAGCGTTTTCTCCCGATTGCAGAATGTGATAGCCCGAGAACAGGGCAAAGCTGAAGACCTCGCCCTGCCAATAGAATGGTTGCGAGTTGATCCGCTCCATGACCTCGCGCACCTTCTCGCGGGCCGCGCCCAACTCGGTTCCCGACAGCAGCAGGCCGAAATCGGAGCCACCCATCAGGCCGATCGGGTCGCTGGAGCGTAACGCGCCCACCAGATGGGCCGAGACGTGTCGCAATGCTCCGTCCCCGGCTGCTCCGCCCTGGGCGTGGCGCAATTGCTCGACCCCCATCACATGGAGCAATACCAGCGTCCCCGAACCGTGGCCGATGCTGAGCAGGGCCTCCAGCTCACGCATGAAGCCGCGGCGGTTGAGAACCGGGGCCACCGGATCGCGATCGGCAACCCCCTCCAGATAAGACTGGCGGCGGCGATGCTGGGAATCGAGCCAGCGCAAACGGTCGAGTTCGGACAGCAGCCCCGTCACCGCCTTGAGCACCGCCGGCGTCACCGCGGCATCATGGAGGCCCAGAATAGAGGCGACGTCGGCGATACTGTGCTCGGTAACCGGCGGTTCGTTGGGAGGATAGGGAGAATGGGGATGGTGGCCGGAGGCGTGCGAATCGCGGTCGCGGGCGTATTCGTTCACATGCCCGACGGAATAGACCGGATCGCTGCGAAACTGATTGACCATACCTCCTCCCGGTAGGGTATCCGGGCAGGGATTGATAGTACCACGCTCAACCAGCCCTGTCCGAACTTTTGGCAATACGCCCTTGCTTCGGCGGGCGCGGTGCATATAATTCCGCCCTTTCTCTCCGCTCTCGAGGGCAAGGATAGAGTATGGTCAAGGCAGCACCTCCCCAGGTCGGCATCATCATGGGCAGCCAATCCGACTGGGAAACCATGCGCCATGCCGCTCAAGTCCTCCACGATCTGGGAATTGCCTTCGAAACCAAGGTGGTTTCGGCCCATCGCACCCCCAAGCGGCTTTACGATTACGCCAATTCCGCCAAGGCCCGCGGGCTCAAGGTGGTCATCGCCGGGGCCGGCGGCGCCGCCCATCTGCCCGGCATGACCGCCGCCATGACCTCGCTCCCGGTATTCGGCGTCCCGGTGGAGAGCAAGGCGCTGAAAGGCCTGGACTCGCTGCTGTCCATCGTCCAGATGCCCGGCGGCATCCCGGTCGGTACCCTGGCCATCGGCAAGGCCGGCGCCACCAATGCCGGCCTGCTGGCGGCCGCGGTGATCGCCCTGATGGATGCCAAGGTGGATGCCGCCCTTGAGGCCTGGCGGACCCGGCAGACCGAATCCGTGGCCGAAGCCCCGATCGATCCTGATTCTCCCGATCTGATCCGCCCGTGAGCCAGGACCAATCCACGCGTCCGCTGCCTCCCGGCAGCACCATCGGCATTATCGGCAGCGGTCAGTTGGGCCGCATGGCTGCCCTGGCGGCGGCGCGGCTGGGCTATCGCGTCCACGTCTACTCGCCCGAGGCCGGTTCCCCGGCCGCCCAGGTCTCGGATTGCGCCACCGTCGCCGCCTATGACGATGAGGCCGCCATCGAGCGCTTCGCCGCCCAGGTGGATGTGGTGACCTTTGAGTTTGAGAATATCCCCGCCGAAAGCGTTCGTCTGATGGCCGAACACATTCCGGTTCGCCCCTGCTGGAGCGTGCTGGAAGTGGCCCAGGACCGCATCAGCGAGAAGCGCTTCTTCAATTCCATCGGGATCGAGACGGCGCCCTGGCGGGAAGTGACGTCCATCGACGATCTGCGCAAGGCCGTGGAAGAGATCGGCCGTCCCGCCGTGCTCAAGACCGCGCGCCTGGGCTATGACGGCAAGGGCCAGGTCAAGATCGGCCCTGACACCGATCTGGCCGAAGCCTGGGCGGCCCTTGGCAACGGCCTCGATTCGGCCGGCCCCGGTGTCCTGGAAGGATTCATCGACTTTCTGGGCGAAATCTCGGTCATCGTCGCGCGCGGCGCCGATGGCGAGTGGGCAGCCTTCGACCCGGCATGGAACATCCACCACGACCATATCTTGGACATCACCACGATCCCCGCCCCCATCGCCCCGTCGCTGAGCGATCAGGCCATGGACATCGCCCATCGCGCTGCCGAAGCCCTGGGCGTGGTCGGCCTGCTGGCGGTGGAAATGTTCGTAACGCCCAACGGATTGCTGGCCAACGAAATGGCGCCCAGGCCGCACAATTCCGGCCATTGGACCATGGATGCCTGCGTTACCGATCAGTTCGAGCAATTTGTCCGCGCCGTCTGCTGCCTGCCCCTGGGCTCGCCCGAGCGCCATTCCGATGCCGAGATGAAGAACCTGATCGGCAGCGACGCCGATCAATGGCTGGACATCCTGCGCGATCCCGCCGCCAAACTGCACCTATACGGAAAGGCAGAGGCCCGTCCGGGACGCAAGATGGGCCACGTCAACCGTATCCGTCCCCGCTCGGACCACTCCTGAAGCGGGCACTAAATACCAAAGGCCGATGACGATTTCGTAACCAAGCGATTTCGACATTGACGTGCCTGCCTATATTGCCGGATTTTGACTGCCGGTCTTCGTTCCTCTGTCCCCCCGAGAGTGCCTTGGAAGAGCTGGTCATCCACGTCCTGACGCAGTACGGTTACCTGCTCTATCCGTTCATTACCGCCTGGACTTTCGTCGAGGGCGAGACCGTGGTCATCGTCACCGGTGTCCTGGCCTCGGAGGGACGGTTTCGGATCAGTGTCGAATTGCTGGCCCTGGCGGCGCTGACCGGCAGCTTTTTCGGCGATCAGCTCTACTACTATATCGGCCGCAAATATGGGGCGCCCTTGCTGGCGCGGTGGCCGAAACTCTCGGGTCGGATCGACTGGGCCTTCCAGAGCGTCAACCGGACGCCGGTGATGTTCATCTTGTCGTTCCGCTGGATCTATGGGGTGCGCAATCTGGCGCCGTTCATCGTCGGCATCGCCGGTGTCCCCCGGGTCAAGTATCTGGTGCTGAACTTCATCGCCGCCGCCGTCTGGGCGCACAGCTTCGCCTGGGGCGG
>JACQAD010000353.1 GCA_016195125.1 Magnetospirillum sp. | reverse complement strand
CACGCTCACCGGAATGATGCCGCTCCACACCTGGACGGCCTCGAGCCGAGATGAATCCATATAGGACAGGGCCGGGTTCATATGGTTGGAGCAGGCCGAGGTCAGTTCCAGACCGTCCACCACCACCTTCAGCCGGTCATCGGCCAGCCCATGGATATCGGGCAGGCTCGACACGCCACCATTGGGAATGAGGTTCACTCCGGGCGTGCCCAGCAGCAGCTTGGCGGCATCGCCGCCGGAACTGGTCGCGGTGTCCGCCGGCGTGCTGATCCTGGGCGCGGTGATCAGGACTTCGGGCATGGTTTGGGAATCGTCGGCACGGGCCGAACCGGAACCGGCCAGGATGGAGGTGGCTAAAATGGTCGTGGCAAACAAGCGGGTGCGGCCGTGCCGGCACCCGACGCGATGCGTCGTGTCGTATGGCATGATAATCCTCGTCGTATGAATCGCTGGAAACGGCCCGCCATGGCGGGCCGGCGGTCAGACGAGGATGGTTGGGGGAGCTCGGGCAGGCGGGGTTGGGCGCGGCGCCACCAGCCAGGCCGGCGACACCGAATAGGGCAAGCCCGCGGAGACCAGAACGCCGTCGGGCGCCGGGACGAACGGGGCCGGAGGCAGAGCCTGGACCGAGAGCAGGCAGCAATGCTGGCGGCAATCGTGGGATGGCCCTCCCTGGTCCCGGGTGTCGCCCGCATGGGAGCTGGAGCAGATATCGGCGGCGATGAAGGAATCGGCCGCACCGGCCGACGCGACGAAGGGCTGCAGGGAAAAGCCGCCCAGGGCCAGGGCGAACACCACCAGCCACGCCAAGGCGCGCCGGACTCGGTTCTGTCTGGAAAGTACCCCCACGCTCATCGACCGCCTCGATTATTCGGCCAGCCCCAGGGCCAGCCGACCTCGGGCGATACAATATGCCTGGCGGTAAAAATGAACAGTCAGAAGAGGCCTACCCCACCAAAGGAATATCGGACACCCGCCCAGTGGATATTCCTTGGATTCAGCAGCCCCGCCACACCGGCGCGCGCTTTTCCAGGAAGGCATCGATGCCTTCGGCGGCGTCCTGGGCCAGCATGTTCTCGGTCATCACCCGCGAGGCATGGGCGTAGGCATCGTCCAGCCCCATCTCCATCTGGCGATAGAATGCCTCCTTGCCGACCTTGATGGTGTACGAGGATTTCGACGCGATGAGGGCGGCCAGATCGGCGATTTCCCCATCCAGCGACGTGGTGGCGACGGCGCGGTTGATCAGACCCCAGGCGGCAGCCTGGGCGGCATCCACCGGTTGACCGGAAAGCAGCATTTCCATGGCGTGCTTGCGGCCCACCGCGCGGGACAGCGCCACCATGGGGGTCGAGCAGAACAACCCGATATTGACGCCGGGCGTGGCGAAGCGGGCCTCGTCGGCGGCGATGGCCAGATCGCAGCTGGCCACCAATTGGCAACCGGCGGCGGTGGCCATGGCGTGGACACGGGCGATCACCGGCTGGGGCAGGCGCACGATGGCGGTCATCACCCGCGAGCACAGAGCGAACACCGCCGCCACCGCCTCACGGTTGGGCAGAGCCCGCATTTCCTTGAGATCATGGCCGGCGCAGAAGGCGGGGCCATTGGCCGCCAGAATCACCACCTTGACCGAGGCATCGGCGGCCAGGACTGCCAGTGCCGTCTCCATTTCGCTCATCAGCGCCACCGACAAGGCATTGCGGGCGGCGGGGCGGTTGAGGGTCAGGGTGGCGATTCCCGCCTCGACCCGGGACAGCAAAATGGGCTCGACCTCCGACATACCGATAGCTCCCTTGCCTTTGCCTCATCAAATCCCGGAAACTGGCCCCTGATTCCAATCAGGCCAGTTTACCCGGGAGGTCCGATGTCCGCCATCACCGCCGACGCTTTCAATGCGCTTTTGATGGAAAAGCTGCCCATGGCCCGCGATCTGGCCATTCGCGCCGACTCCATCGGCAAGGGCACCGCCCGCCTGCTCATGCCCTTCGGCCCCCATCTGACCCGCCCGGTGGATGTGGTTTGCGGCCCGGCCCTGATGACCCTGGCCGATGTCGCCCTTTACGCGGCGGTGCTGTCGGCCATCGGCCAGCAGGAAATGGCGGTGACCAGCAACCTCAACATCAGCTTCCTGCGCAAGGCCGAGCGCTGCGTCATCATCGCCGAGGCCAGTCTGCTCAAACTGGGCCGGCGGCTGGCCATGGGTGCGGTGGAACTGATCGCGGCGGGCAGCGACGAACTGGTGGCCCACGTCACCGCCACCTACGCCATTCCCTAGAGTGCATCAGCGTTGAGCTGAAGCACTCTAGGTTCCTTGTCCGTACGAAAAAGCTCTGCTTTTTCAGGGCTCAAACGCCGCTCTGGCTTAGGAGTTTTCCCGCTTTTTGAGTCAGCCTAAATGCGGAAAACTCTAACTGTAGCTGTTGAGAACCAGTTCTTCCGGCGAGTCGGCCACCAATTGCAGGGCGACGGTGCCGTTCTTGGTGCGGATCAGCAATTCCAGGAACCAGGTGCCGTCGTCCAGTTCCAAGGGCTGGGCGGCGCCGATATAGGTGACGCCGTCCACATCCATGCTGAGGCTGTGGTTGTCATTGAACGAAATGGCCGCGACCTTCATGGTCGATCACTCCTTCTGGACGCCGGCCTAGACTCCTCCAATCGGCACCATTCGTCAATGCGGCCAGAGATTGTGTCTCAGGCCGCGACCACCGGCAGTGAAATCAGGAAGCGGCAGCCCTGGCCAGGCTCGGACTCGACCCAAAGCCGGCCGCCGTGATTGGCGACGATCTTGCGGCAGATGGCCAGCCCGATACCGGTCCCCTCGTACTCGGTCTCTCCGTGCAGACGCTGGAACATCTTGAAGATGCGCTCGAAATGCTCGGCTTCGATACCCATGCCGTTATCCTCGACCGCGATCTGCCACGAGGCATCCTCTCGCTTCGCCCCTATCCGAATGACCGGAGAGCGATTGGGA
The DNA here is from genome assembly GCA_016195125.1 of Magnetospirillum sp. Classification (GTDB taxonomy): domain Bacteria; phylum Pseudomonadota; class Alphaproteobacteria; order Rhodospirillales; family Magnetospirillaceae; genus Phaeospirillum. The sequence goes on along the minus strand of JACQAD010000353.1, from coordinate 17,216 downwards.
TGACGGTACTTGATGGCATTGCCGATCAGATTCTGGAACAGCCGTAACAATTCGCTGGGAACGCCCGAAACCTGGGGCAAGGGCCGCTCCACCTTCACCACCGCGTCAGAGGCATCGGTTCCCACGCCCAGATTGGCGCAAGCGGCATCCACCAGATCGTCCAGCCCAACCACCTCCAGGGCCTCGCCACCGCGCCCGACCCGAGAATATTCCAGCAACCCCAGGATCAAGGCATCCATGCGCTTGACCCCCGAGACCGCGAAATCGATGAACTCGCGCTCGGACTCGCCCAGCCGGTCGCCCAGGCTGCGGCCCAGCAGGGTGACATAGCTGCTGATCATGCGCAGCGGCTGGCGCAGATCATGGGAGGCTACATAGGCGAATTGTTCGAGCTCGGAATTGGAGCGTTCCAATTCCGCCGTCTTGGCCTGCAATTCAGCCTCGAAGCGGTTGCGATCGGTGACATCGACCACGATACTGCTGAGATAGGATCGCCCGCCCACATGCAGCGGCGAGGCATAGACCTCCACGTCGCGAATTTCCCCCGAGGCCATGCGATGCTTGAAACGCAGGAATTTGCGGCCTTCGTTTTCGACGGCCCGCATCTCGGCGGCAACCTCCTCGGGCTGGGCGGTATTGATATCGGTAATCCGCAGGCGTTTCAGGACATCGATGGGATAGCCGTAGAACAGCGCCGCGGAATCGTTGGCATCGACCACCGCCCCATTGGCCGGATCGATCAGCAGCTTGATGGCGGGATTCCGGTGAAAGCTCTGGCTGTATAATTCCTCGCGCTCGGAGATGGCCTGCTGCGCTCGCTGGGCGTCGGTGACGTCGCGCCCCGTGGTCTGATATCCGGTCAGATTGCCCAGCCCGTCATGCAGGGCCTGTGTCCGCCATTCGATCCAGCGCTCCGACCCGTCGGGGCGGATAACCCGGCGCCGATCCTCCCGGTAAGGCTCGGCCCTGGTCAGCGCCATGAGGCATGAACGCACGAAGGCACGCTCCTCCTCGGGGATGAACTCGATCCACCGGCGCCCCAGCAGAGTCTCAGCCTTCTCGGCATAAAACCGGGCATAGGCCTGATTGAAGGACACCAAGGTGGTGTCGGGCAGATAGCGGTGGATCAGATCATCCTGGTTGTCGACCAGAATGCGATAGCTTTCCTCGCTGGCCTTGAGTTCGGCCTCGGCCTGCAACCGCTTGCGCTCCCGCCGTTCCGATTGCAGCGCCGCCACCAGGATCAAGGCGGTGAAAATCACACCGCCGCCGCCCATGATCAGCGCGTTGACGGTCCACCGACGCAGGGCCGCGCTGGTGGTGATCCCCACCGAGGCGACCAGGGGATAATTGTCGAGAGACACATAGGCCGCCTGACGCTCCAATCCGTCGAAGGTGCTGGGAGCGATGAAGACGCCGGACTTGGCCTTGGGCAGGTGATCGACGAACAGCGGGCCGGATCGGATCGAGGCTCCCACATGGCGACCAGGGTCGGGAAGGCGGGCCATGACGTCGCCGTCCCGATTGGCGATCACCGCCCGATCGATATTGCCCACCACCACGCCGCTCAGGGTTTCGATGAAGAATTCCGGGTTGAGCGCCGCCGCCACCACACCGTCAAAGGTTCCCAGCGGGCTGATAATGGATCGTGCCACCACGATTCCCGATCGCCCGGTCACCGGACTGACGTCGGGCGGAGAGATGATCAGGGCGGGACGGGTGACGGATTTGGCGGCTTGCTGGAAATATGGGCGGCCTGACAGATTGACCCCGACCATGGCCGCCAGGGTACTGGTCTTGACCACCCCATCGGCGCCGATGATGAAGACGTTGCGGACCTCTCCAAAGGCGGCGCTGCGGTAACGCATCACCGCCACCAGGGTGGACGCATCGACGGTCTTTTCCCGGAATCGGCCACTCACATCCTGGAGCAACAGATCAATCCCGCGCAGGCTGCCGTTCAGGCGTTCGGCCACCACCCGGGTCACGGCCTCGGCCAGAAACCCGCTGTCACGCAAGGTATCAGCCCGGTCGCGCCACGCCAGGAATCCCCCCCCCAGCCAGACACACACCAGCACCAGTCCCGACAGCACCATCGGCCGATGCAACCGCGAAAAAAAGCCCAGAATCCCCCCCCTCGTTCTTCAGTCCCCGTCCATCTCGCCCATGGCGGCCTGGAGGTAATTGCCGATCCCCATCTTGGCGACCAGATCGACCTGGGTTTCCAGCCAGTCGATGTGCTCCTCGGTGTCTTCGAGGATTTCCGCCAGTTCATCGCGGGTGACGTAATCCTGCTTGGCCTCGCAAAGGGCAATGGCCTCCACCAGTACCTTGTGCTCCGCCTGCTCCATCTTGAGGTCGCTAGCCAGGATCTCCGGCACGGTCTCACCGATGGAGAGCTTGCCCAGATCCTGAAGATTGGGCAGACCTTCCAGGAACAGCACGCGCTCGATGACCTCGTCGGCCTGCTTCATTTCCTCGATGGAATATTTGTAGATCGACTTGCCCAGATCCTTGAGCCCCCAATTCTTCAGCATCCGGGCGTGGAGGAAGTACTGGTTGATCGCGGTCAGGTGCAGTTTGAGCACGCCGTTGAGGTGACGGATGACGTCCTTGTCGCCCTTCATGTCTCAGCTCCCTTTCACGAACCGGAGGACAGGCCGCCGGTGGCGGATTGGATGTAGTTCTGCAGGCCCATCCTGGCGATCAGGCCTAATTGCTGCTCCAGCCACAAGGTGTGGTCCTGCTCGGTATCTTCCAGGATCTTGCCGAGAATACGCCGGGTGTCGTAGTCGGCCTGCTCCTCGCAATGGGCGATGACCTCTTTCAACTCGGCAATCACCGACAGTTCCAACTCGAGATCCGCCTTCAGCATGGACGGAACATCCTTGCCGATGGTCGGGGCCGGCCGCTTGGAAATGTCGGGAATCCCCTCGAGAAAGAGAATTCTCTGGATCAGAAGGTCGGCGTGACCGATCTCGTCCTGGCGTTCGTGGTCGATGCGCTCATAGAGCTTGTGCATTCCCCATTCACGATACATGCGCGCATGAACGAAATACTGGTCCGCGGCAACAAGTTCCCCGACCAGAAGCTTGTTGAGTCGCGAGATGACGCTTTTCTTGCCCTTCATTGGCACTCTCCTGATAGGGAAAAGACCCTATGACAGCGTAGCACCCCGCTCAACGATGACAAGGGCTGATCCGCTTCCAGAACCTTAGATGGGAGCGATCTCTTCTCTAATCCAGTCCCGGAAGGCCCGGATGGCGGGAACCTCGCTCCGATCGGGCAGGCAGACCATATGGTAGGCGCTGGCCAGGGGGCGGCCGGGAAACAGGGCCACCAGACGCCCCGAGGCCAATTCGTCGCTGACCAGGGTCCGCCAGACCAGCGCCACTCCCAATCCGGCCAGGGCCGCCTCGATCACCAGCGAAGCGTCGCCGAACGGCCGCAGGCGCAGCGGCGCATCCGGCACCACCTCCATCTCGGCCAGCCAGGCGGTCCAGGTGGGAAAGTTGACGTCCCAGCCCATGGATTCGTTGACCAGCAAGGTCGAGGTGCACAATTGGGCGACCGAGGTCAACGGCGCGGCCAGGCGGGGCACTGCCACCGCCACCACCTCCTCCAGGCGCAGGCGCTCCACCACCAGACCCGAATAGCGGCCCGAGCCATAGCGGATGGCCACGTCCACCCCCTCGCGGTCCAGATCCACCAGCCGCAGGGTCGCCGACAGATGCAGGTCGATGCCGGGGTGGCGGGCCTGGAAGCGCCCCAGGCGCGGCACCAGCCATCGCCCGGCGAAGGCCGGAGGGGCCGAGACCACCAGCGGCCGTCCCGGCCCCTCCGGCGCCAGCCGCGCCACCGCCGCGGCCAAACGATCGAAGGAATCGCTGAATGCCTCGGCGGCCACCGCTGCCTGCCGGGTCAGGGTCAGGCGGGCACCACGATGAAAAAGCGCCACGCCCAACCCATCTTCCAGATGCTTGATCTGCTGGCTGATGGCGGCGGGCGTCACGCCCAGTTCGTCGGCGGCGCGGGCAAAGGACAAATGACGGGCGGCAGCCTCGAAGGCCTGCAACGCCCGAAGCGGCGGAAGACGGCGGCGCACCTTGCCCTCCTTCATTAGTTTTTCTTAACTCGCGGACGAGAAAAGCTCGTTTGAATATCTCTTTTTATAAAGCGTATCGTCGGATCAAGCATTAGTCTACCTGATTGGAGAACGGCCATGATCCCGGCCAGAATCTATCTGTTTGCCGCCTTCGCCGCCCTGTTCTGGGGCGCCAACTTCAATCTGGCCGGCCCGGTCCTGGTCGACATGGCCCCCATGGCCGCCGCCGCCGGGCGCTTCCTGCTGGCGGCGCTGATCATGCTGGTGGTGGTGGTGGGACGGGGTGAGGGCCTCGCCATGCTGGAGATCGCCCGGCGTCACGGGCTCCGGCTCTCGATCGTCGGCATCGTCGGCATCGCCGGCTTCAACCTGCTGTTCTTCGATGCCATGCGCAGCACCTCGGCGGTCAACGGCGCCCTGATCATGGCCACCAATCCGCTGCTGACCGCCCTGCTGGCAGCCCTGACCCTGGGCGAGAAGATCCCCAGCCGGCAGATTGCCGCCCTTCCCGTCGCCCTGGGCGGAGTCGCCCTGGTCATCCTGGGCGGGCGGAACGGGGGCGGGCTGTCCATGGGCCTTGGCGACGCCGAGATGCTGGGCGCCAATCTCGCCTGGGCCGCCTATAACGTATTGGCCCGCAAGCTGATGCCGCCCGGCCCGCAATTCGCCAACGTCACATTGGTGATGGCGGCGGGGGCACTGGTCCTGACTCTGGCGGCCCTGGCCGGCGGGTCCGAGATCGCCCTTCCCGGCCCGCGGGCGGGCGCGGCGCTGCTGACCATGGCGGTGACCGGATCGGTGTTGGCCTATCTGTTCTGGAGCATGGCCATCACCAGAATGGGAGCGGGACGGACCTCCCTGTTCCTCAATCTGGTGCCGGTATTCGCCGCCATCATCGCCAGCCTGGGCGGCGACGTGCCCAACCCGGCCCAATTGGGCGGCGGCATGGTGGTGATCATGGCGGTACTGTATTCCATGGCTCCGGCGCGGCAACGGACCTGCCCAGCGTGACGTGAGACAAAAGACGGTGAGAGACCCAGATATGGCAAATGCCGAAAAGACCGACCTTCGCGATCCGTCCCTATATGGCCATTGGGCCCGCGAAACACTGCGCTACTGCGACACCGACCAGCAGGGCCATATCAACAACATCGCCTTCGCGGTGTTCTGTGAAACCGGCCGGGTTCAGTTCCTGCTCCAGCCCGGCCAGCCGCTGACCCCTGACGGTACCTTTATCGTCATCGCGCGGCTGGTTCTGGATTTCCTGGGCGAGATCTCCTGGCCGGGTGAGGTCCGCATCGGCACCGCCGTCACTGCCATCGGCCGCTCGTCATTCCACCTGGGCCAAGGCGTCTTCATCGAGGATCGCTGCGTGGCCGCGGCGGAATCCGTCCTGGTCCTGGCCGATCAGGCGACGCGGCGTTCGACGCCGCTACCGGCCGACCTGCGCTGCCGATTGGAAGCGGGAATGATCAGCGTTCGCGGCGCAGCACCCAGCGCAATTGCTGCCCCGCCTTGTTGACGGCATAGCCGTAGATCTTGTTCTCGTCGGTGCGCACGGCGTCGAAGGCGAAGGCCACATCGCCGTTGTCGCCGGCCACCAGGCGCAGCGTGCAGGCGGAAACGGTTTCCACCGCGCCATCGAGGCTGGCGCCGTCCTTCCAGCCCAGCGAGCGGTTGATGTCGGGTTTCTGCTCCAGATGCCAGACCAGCCCCTTGGGCTCGCGCTTGAATTCCCACTTGGCATAGGGCGCCACCCAGCGTCCGAGCAGCCAGTCGCCGCTGTCGGGCTTGGCGGTGTCACAGGCCGCTTCCGGCAGGGGTTCGGGCGGCGGCGCCTTGGGGCCCTGGGGCAGACCCTCGTCCGCCAAGGCGGGACAGGCGGCGGCAAGACAGGCGAGAACCAGGGCGGTACGGCGCATGGAAGTATTCCTCACTTGGGCGCGGCGGGGACATAGCCCAGCCCGCGCATGCAATAATTCAGTTCGGCGTCGAAAGCCCGCTTGGCCTGCAAGCGGTCGTATTCGCGCATGGGATTGTTGGAGGAGCCATAGGCCCCGTCATCCCGCCAGCCGGATTCACGGTCGGCCGACCGGCGGCAGGAGGAATAATCGCGGCTCCACTGATCCTTGGGCACCTGGGAATTCACCCAAGGGACCGTCGAGGGGGCGCAGGCGGCAACGGACAAGACCAGCAACAGGGCGGCGGACAGGCGGGACGTCACGGGTTCTTCCTTCCCAATCGGAACGCTGGGTCCATTGAATTGCACGCCGCGTCGGGCATGGCAAGTGCGGGCCGAGACTTGAATCGGTCAAATTCCTCCGGTTGAGCTATGCCGGCCTTGTGTCTATACTCCGGGCGTTTTGTGCTGCGGCGCAGCAACAACCATAAAAATGGAGACCGGAGATGAGCGGCGAGTCGCTGAACGGAATGTACTTCGAGGAACTGTCGGTCGGCCAGTCGGCCATCTTCGCCAAGACCGTGACCGAGGCCGACATCGTCGCCTTCGCCGGCGTGTCGGGCGATTTCAACCCGGTTCACATCAACGAGGAATTCGCCTCCCAGACCATGTTCAAGGGCCGGATCGCCCATGGAATGCTGTCGGCGGCGTTCGTCTCCACCGTGTTCGGCACCAAGCTGCCCGGCCCAGGCTGCATCTACGTCTCGCAGCTGCTGAAGTTCAAGGCTCCGGTGCGCATCGGCGACACCGTGACCGCCCGCGTCGAGGTCACCACCCTGACCCCGGAAAAGAAGTTCGCCACCTTCAAGACCACCTGCACCGTGGCCGGTAAGATCGTCATGGACGGCGAAGCCACCCTGATGGTTCCCTCCAAGGGCTAAGCCCTGAATTTTCAAGCTCCCCCTCTCTCATCGGGAGAGGGGGAAGTCTTGCGCTTCGGCCGCCAATGGACTACCCCTTGGCCCTTGGTTTTTCCCTGGGGTCCATACGATCAAGATGCGTCTGATCCGGCATTGCGGCGAACTTTCCCCCGACCACCGCGGTTGCGTGGTGGCGCTGGGCAATTTCGACGGCGTTCATCTCGGCCATCAATCGGTGATCCGAACCGCCATGCGGCTGGCCCGGGAATTGGGCGTCGCCCACGGCGTCATGACCTTCGAGCCCCACCCCCGCTCGCTGTTCAATCCCAACCAGGCGGCCTTCCGCCTCACGCCCTTCCGCGTCAAATCCCGCCTGATCGAGGCGCTGGGCACCGACCTTTTGTACCAGCAGCATTTCGATGCCGACTTCGCCGCCATGACCGCCCTGGAATTCGTCGGCGAGGTGCTGGTGGGCTGCCTCAAGGCCAGCCATGTGGTGGTCGGCTATGATTACGTCTTCGGCAAGGGCCGCATGGGCACCGGCGCCTTCCTGCAGAAATGCGGCGAGGAAGCCGGATTTGGCGTCACCGTGGTGCCGCCGGCCATGGCCGATCACGGCGAGACCTACTCCTCGACGGCCGTGCGCGAGCATCTGGTGGCAGGCCGTCCCGCCGCCGCCGCCGCCCTGTTGGGTCATTACTGGGAAGTGGAAGGCCGCATCGAGCACGGCGACGCCCGCGGCCGCCTGCTGGGCTTTCCCACCGCCAATCTCCGCCTGGGCGAGTACCAGCGCCCCGCCACCGGCGTCTATGCGGTCAGGGCCGGCATCGACAAGGGCGGCGCCACCCTCTGGCATGACGGCGTCGCCAATTTCGGCCGCCGCCCCACCTTCGACAAGACCGACGAAGTGCTGGAGGTCCACCTGCTGGATTTCAACGAAGATCTCTACGGCCGTCACCTGCGGGTGGCGCTGATCGAGCACATCCGCCCCGAGCGCAGGTTCGCCGGACTGGATGAACTGACCGCGCAGATCGCCGCCGATGTGGAAACCGGACGCAAGCTGCTGTCCGCCCGCCATTTTTCCGCCAATGCCGGGCCCATGGTGCCCGTCGCCCCTGCCCCTTGAGAGTTCCGTCATGAGCGTCGACTACAAGAGTACCGTCTTCCTGCCCTCGACCGATTTCCCCATGAAGGGCGAATTGCCCAAGCTGGAGCCCGATCTGCTGGCCCGCTGGGAAAAGATCGACCTGTTCGGCCGCCTGCGCGCCGCCGCCAAGGGCCGGACCAAGTTCATCCTCCATGACGGCCCACCCTACGCCAACGGCAATCTCCATATCGGCCACGCGCTCAACAAGATCCTGAAGGACGTCATCACCCGCAGCCAGCAGATGCTGGGCAAGGATGCCGATTACGTGCCGGGCTGGGATTGCCACGGCCTGCCCATCGAGTGGAAGATCGAGGAAAAATACCGCGATTCCGGCAAGGACAAGGACGAGATCGACATCGTCACCTTCCGCGAGGAATGCCGCCAATTCGCCGCCAAGTGGATCGACATCCAGAAGGAAGAGTTCAGGCGCCTGGGCATCACCGCCGATTGGGACCATCCCTACACCACCATGACCAACCACGCCGAATCGGTGATCGCCGGCGAGTTGGGCAAGTTCCTGATGGACGGCTCGCTGTACAAGGGCGCCAAGCCGGTGCTGTGGTCGGTGGTGGAGAAGACCGCCCTGGCCGAGGCCGAGGTCGAGTATCACGACCACACCAGCGTCACCATCTGGGTCAAGTTCCCGGTGGCCGAGGCCAGCACCCCCGCCCTTGACGGCGCCAAGGTGGTGATCTGGACCACCACGCCGTGGACCATGCCCGGCAACCGCGCCATCGCCTACGGGGCCGCGTTCGATTACGTGCTGGTCGAGGTGGAAGCCTGCGAAACCGGCCTTGCCGCCCCCGGCGAAAAGCTGGTGCTGTGCGCCGATCTGGCCGAGCAGGTCGCCAAGGATTCCAAGTGCGCCTTCAAGGAACTGGCCCGCTTCAAGGGCGAGACCCTGGCCGGCACCATCTGCCACCACCCGCTCAAGCTCCATCCCGAGGCCAAGGGCGGTTACGACTTCGAGGTGCCGCTGCTGGCCGGTTCCTTCGTCACCACCGATACCGGCACCGGCTTCGTCCATATCGCGCCCGGCCATGGCGAGGACGATTGGCATCTGGGCAAGGAGCACGGCATCGCCATCCCCGACACCGTCCAGCCCGACGGCAAGTACTTCCCCCATGTGGCGATCTTCGCCGGGCTGGACGTGCTGGCCCAGGGCAAGAACGGCAAGTACTACTCTCCCGTCGCCAAGCCGGTGATCACCGCCATGACCGAATGCGGCAACCTGCTGGCGTCGGGCAAGGTCGAGCATTCCTACCCCCATTCCTGGCGCTCCAAGGCGCCGCTGATCTTCCGCAACACGCCGCAATGGTTCATCTCCATGGAGAGCACGGGCCTGCGCGCCAAGGCGCTGCAGGCCATCGCCGACACCCGCTTCGTCCCCGACCAGGGCCGCAACCGCATCGGCTCCATGGTGGAGAACCGGCCCGATTGGTGCGTGTCGCGCCAGCGCGCCTGGGGCGTGCCCATCACCGTCTTCGTGGACAAGAAGACCGGCCAGCCGCTGCGCGATCAGTCGGTCATGGACCGCATCGTCGCCGTCTTCAAGGCTGAGGGCTCGGATGCCTGGTTCACCAGCCCGGCCGAGCGCTTCCTGGGCAAAGACTACATGGCCGAGGATTACGACAAGGTCACCGACATCCTCGACGTCTGGTTCGATTCGGGCTGCACTCACGCCTTCGTCCTGGAGGGCGAGGAATGGCCGCGCCTGTCCTGGCCGGCGTCTTTGTATCTGGAAGGCTCGGACCAGCATCGCGGCTGGTTCCATTCCTCCTTGCTGGAATCCTGTGGCACAAGGGGGCGGGCGCCTTACGACGCGGTGCTGACCCACGGCTTCGTCCTCGACGAGGACGGCCGCAAGATGTCCAAATCCCTGGGCAATGTGGTCGCCCCCCAGGAAGTGGTGGGAACCATGGGCGCCGATATCCTGCGCCTGTGGGTGGTGGGCTCGGATTATTCCGACGACCTGCGCATCGGCCCGGAGATTCTCAAGACCCAGGTGGATATCTACCGGCGGCTGCGCAACACCCTGCGTTATCTGCTGGGCGCCGTGGACGGCTTTAGCGATGCCGAGCGGTTGAAGGTGACCGAGATGCCCGAGCTGGAGCGCTGGGTGCTGCATCGCCTCTCCGAACTGGACGTCCAGTTCCGCGCCGCCTGCGACGGCTTCCAGTTCCATGGGCTGTTCACCGAGCTGCACAATTTCTGCGCCGTCGATCTGTCGGCCTTCTATTTCGATATCAGGAAGGACGCGCTGTACTGCGATGCCGCCGGGTCCATCCGCCGCCGCGCCGCCCGTACCGTGTTCGATACCCTGCTGGACACCTTGTGCAAGTGGCTGGCGCCGTTCCTGTGCTTCACCGCCGAGCAGGCCTGGCTGGCCCGCCATCCGTCGGCCGACGGCTCGGTCCATCTGGAGTTGTTCCCCGAGATCCCGTCCGCCTGGAAGGACGACGCCCTGGCCGCCAAATGGGCCAAGATCAGGGACATCCGCAAGGTGGTCACCGGCGCCCTGGAGATCGAGCGCCGGGAAAAGCGCATCGGCTCCAGCCTGCAGGCCAGCCCGATCGTCTATGTGGACATGCTGCCCGAGGGAATCGATCTGGCCGAGATCTGCATCACCTCGGCGATCACCGTCAGCATCGGGGACGTCCCCGAGGGCACCTTCACCCTGCCCGAATTGGCCGGAATCGGCGTGGTCGCCCAGGCGGCCGCGGGCGAGAAGTGCCAGCGCTGCTGGAAAGTCCTGCCGGAAGTGGGCTCGGCCAAGCATGACGGCGTGTGCCATCGCTGCGCGGATGCGGTCGATGCCGGCTAATCCCTTCCGTCTTGGTCTGGGAATTGCGGGCGCGGTGATCGCGCTCGACCAGCTCTCCAAATGGTGGGTGGTGGAGAAGCTGATGCGGCCCGAGGGGGTGGAGGGCATTCCCTTCTACACCCCCATCCGCCTCTCGCTGGCGCCGTTCTTCGATCTGGTGATGGCCTGGAACCGGGGCGTCAGCTTCGGCATCGGCAATAATGCGGGCGAGTGGAACGCCCTGATCCTGTCGGGTCTGGCCCTGGTCATCGTCGCCTTCATGCTGGTCTGGCTGCGCAAGGCCGAGACGCCCTTGATCCGCGCGGCCCTGGGCGGCATCATCGGTGGCGCGCTGGGCAATGTGATCGACCGGGTCCGGTTCGGCGCGGTTGCGGACTTCCTTGACGTGCATGTGGCGGGCTATCATTGGCCGGCTTTCAACCTGGCGGATTCGGCAATTACGGTGGGCGCCATCTTTCTGGTGGTGGACTCCTTGTTTGCCGGACGCGATTCGACTAAGAATTAGGGCCATGATGACGACACGCTCCGCCTTCCGTCTTTTCGCCCTGGCCGCGCTGCTGCCGGTGGCGCTTTCGGCCTGCACCGACGTCAAGCGTTCGCTTGGCTACGAGAAGCAGCCGCCCGACGAATTCCAGGTCGTGCAAAGGGCGCCGCTCTCCATGCCGCCGGAATTCTCCCTGCGGCCGCCGCAGCCGGGCGCCGCCCGCCCGCAGGAGGGCACCACCCGCGATCAGGCCCGTCAGGTTCTGGTGGGCGGACGCACCTCTACCCCCATTTCCACGGCGGGCCGCAGCAACGGCGACATGGCGCTGCTCAAGCGCGTCGGCGCCGATACCATCCAGCCCGACATCCGCGTTCTGGTGAACAAGGAGAATCAGGCCCTGGCCGATGCCGAGAAGAGCTTCCAGGACCGCGTCGTGTTCTGGCGCAAGGCCGAGCCGCCGGGCGTCGCCGTCGACGCCGCCAAGGAAACCCAGCGTCTGCGCGAGAATCAGGCCCTGGGCAAGTCGGTGTCGGAGGGCGAGACCCCCCAGATTCAGCGCCGCAAAAAAGCCTGGCTCGAAGGCGTCTTCAACTAGTATCCGTGCCCGCCACGATTCCGCCATGATGGGCGCGCAGCCTTGCCGCTCCCGTTCGAGATGAGGTGCGTCCGGCGGGATGAGGCACGTCTGGAGGTAGGATGACGACTTTCCCCCGCTTTTGCACGCTGCTCCTGGGCCTGTCCTTGCTGGCCGCCGCCCCGGCCCAGGCCCGGGTCTTTGACCCCGAGACCTTCACCCTGGCCAACGGCATGCAGGTGGTGGTGATCGCCAATCACCGCGTGCCCATCGTCAGCCACATGGTCTGGTACAAGGTCGGCGCCGCCGACGAGGAGCCGGGCAAGAGCGGTCTGGCCCATCTGCTCGAACACCTGATGTTCAAGGGCACCCCCAGCATTCCCCCGGGAGAATTCTCCAAGATCGTGGCCCGCAATGGCGGCCGCGACAACGCCTTCACCACCGCCGACTATACCGGCTATTACCAGAACGTCGCCGCCGACCGGCTGGAACTGGTGATGAAGATGGAAGCCGACCGGATGAAGAATCTGGTGCTGGACGAGGCCAATTTCCGCACCGAACTGGCCGTGGTCAGGGAAGAGCGCCGCTCGCGCACCGACAGCAACCCCGCCGCCCTGCTCTACGAGCAGATGGAAGCCGCCCTGTATCTCAACAGCCCCTACCACCGTCCGGTGATCGGTTGGGATTCCGAGATCGCCGCCCTCTCCCTGGATGACGCCCTGGCCTTCTATCGCCGCTGGTATGCCCCCAACAACGCCATCCTGGTGATCGCCGGCGACGTCACCGCCGCTTCGATCCGCCCCCTGGCCGAGAAGTATTACGGCACCCTCGAGCGCGCCGACACGCCGCCGCGGCAGCGCACCCAGGAGCCGCCGGCCCATGCCGAGCGCCGCGTCACCCTCAAGGACGGACGGGTGGCCGAGCCGTCCTGGACGCGCCTGTATCTGGCCCCCAGCCTGGGCGCCGGCAAGCGTGAACTGGCTTATCCCCTGGAAGTCCTGGCCGATCTGGTGGGTGGCGGCGCCACGTCGCGCCTGTACCGCTCGCTGGTGGTGGACAAGGGCGTCGCCGCCGCCGCCGATGCCGCCTATGACCCCACCGCCTTGGGAGAAACCAGCTTCCGCCTGTCGGTGGTGCCGCGGCCGGGCGTGCCTCTGGACAAGCTGGAAGCGGTCATCGACCAGGAACTGGCCCGCATCCTCAAGGACGGTTTTTCCGCCGAGGAGATCGAGCGCGCCAAATCCCGCCTCAAGGCCAGTGCCGCCTATGGCCGCGATTCGCTCCATACCGGCGCCCAGACGTTCGGCGAGGCCCTGACCTGCGGCGTCTCGGTGGACGAGGTCGAGGCCTGGCCCGAGCGCATCGCCGCGGTAACCCCGGAATTGGTCGCCGCCGCCGCCAAAGCGGTGTTCGAACCCAAGGCCTCGGTCACCGGCTTGCTGCTGCCCGACGCCAATGCCCCCAAGGATTCGCGTTCCCGCGCTCCCCTGCCGTCGGCCTTCACCAAGGGAGTGCATTGATCATGCGCCGCCTCGTCCTACTGCTCGCCCTGCTGCTGGCCAGCCCCTCGGCCTGGGCCGTCACCGTGGAAAAGGTGGTCAGCGCCAAGGGCATCGAGGCCTGGCTGGTCCAGGACCATTCCAACCCCATCATCGCCATGGAGGTCAGCTTCAAGGGCGGCGCCGCCAACGATCCCGCCCCAAAGGCGGGACTGGCCTCCATGGCCGCCGCCCTGCTGGACGAGGGGGCCGGGCCGTATGATTCCCAGACCTTCCAGCAGATTCTCGAGGACAAGGTGATCTCGCTGGGCTTCAGCGCCGCCCGCGACGGCTTTGCCGGGCATCTGAAGACCCTGACCGAGAATCGGGATCTGGCCTTCGACCTGTTCCGGCTGGCGTTGGCCCAGCCGCGCTTCGACAAGGAGCCGGTGGAGCGCATCCGCAGCCAGCTCCTGGCCGGGCTGCTGCGCGAATCCCAAGATCCCAATGCCCAGGCCTCGCGCCAGTGGTTCCAGGCGGCCTTCCCCAGCCATCCCTACGCCAATCCGCCCCGCGGCAGCGTCGAGACGGTCAAGACCATCCAGGGGGCCGATCTGCGGGCCTTCGCCAAGGCGCAGCTGAGCCTGGACCGGCTGGTGGTGGCCGTGGTCGGCGACATCACCCCGGAACAATTGGCCGCCCTGCTGGATTCGAGCTTCGCCGGCCTGCCGGCCCGGAGCACCCTGCCCGCCATCCCCGACAAATCGGCCGAGCCGCCCCCAGGCATCACCGTTCTGCCCAAGGGCAATCCCCAGACCGCCGCCCTGTTCGGCTCCAGGGGCATCCTGCGCAATGACCCGGATTGGTATGCTGCCTATGTGATGAACTACATCCTGGGCGGCGGCGGCTTTTCCTCGCGCCTGACAGAGGAAGTGCGGGAAAAGCGCGGCCTGGCCTATTCGGTCTATTCCTACCTGATGCCCTATGCCCATGCCGGGCTGATCATCGGCGGCGTCGCCACCGAGAATTCGCGCTTCAGCGAATCAGTGCGCCTGATCAAGGAAGAGTTCCGCCGCATGCGCGATGACGGTCCGACGGAAAAGGAACTGGCCGACGCCAAGACCTATCTCAACGGCTCGTTCCCGCTGCAGCAGGAATCCACTTCGGCGGTGGCCGGGTTGCTGGTGCAGATTCAAGTCGATCGGCTGGGGATCGATTTCCTCGACCGCCGCAAGGAACTGATCGAGGCGGTGAGTCTGGAGGATGTCAAGCGCGCCGCCAGACGGCTTTTGGACCCTGACGCCTTGAGCATCGTCGCCGTCGGCAAGCCGGCGGGGCTGTAAAACAGCCCCGCCGCGGCCGCCTTGTCCCAAGTTGCGATGATCGAAACCGATCACCGCAGCGCCCTCATGCGGCGGGCGGGCGCCGGGCGCCCTTGCCTCCCGCGCCATAAGGCGCGCGGCCCCTTGGGCCTAAACCCTGTCCCGATGAGTCGGTCTCATCGGGACAGGGGCTTACTTCTTCTTCGACAACTGGTCGATCTGGCGCTGCAGGGCCGAGACGCTGGCCTGCAGGTCTTCGATCTTGGGCTCGGAGCCGTCGGCGCCCTGGGGATAGAAGGGGCTGAACATCTTCATGGCGTTTTCCATGAAGGACATATTCTTCTTGCCCAGTTCATCGAAGGGAGCAAAGGGGAACATCCCCTCCAGGGCCTTGCCCATATAGTCGCGCATCTGCTGCTCGTTGCGCGAGAAGGCCTGCATGGAGAATTCCAGGTAGCGCGGCACCAGCCCGCCCAGGGAATCGCCATAAAAGCCGATAAGCTGGCGCAGGAAGCTGATGGGCAGAAGGTTCTGGCCGCCCTTGCCCTCTTCCTCGACGATGATTTGGGTCAGCACCGAGCGCGTGATGTCCTCGCCGGTCTTGGCATCGAAGACCACGAAGTCGTCGCCGTCCTTCACCATCTGGGACAGGTGGTCCAAGGTGACGTAGCTGCTGGTCGCCGTATTGTACAGACGGCGGTTGGCGTACTTCTTGATGGTGATCGGGGCCTTGGCGGAGGTCTGGGTCTCTGACATCTGCGTGTTCGTCTCGATATCTAAGGGCGGAGCGTCATTGCCCGCTGATTGAATCCAGTCATAACAGATTTTTCCGCACCGCGTCGATTGGCAACAATATTCTCAGGAGAATGGTGCTTGGCCCCGCTGGTCAAGGTCCGGGGCCTGGGCTATAGTTCGGGCATGTCAGATGCGCCGCCCGATTTCAAGGCGCTTGCGCGCCGCTATCTCGATCTGTGGCAGGAGCAAGTGGCCGCCGTCGCCGCCGATCCCGCCTTGGCGGAGGCCGTGGCGCGCGGCGTCGCCATGATGACCCAAAGTGCGGCGGCCGTGGCCCAGGCCACCGGCCTCAAGGTGAATCACCCTCAAGGCGGGCCGAAAGCGGATGAGCGCACAGACAGTCCGAACAGCAGCGAAGCCGGCCCAAATAGCAGCGAAGCCGGCAAGGACGGGCCCGCGCCCGCTGCCGCTGCACCTCATGACCCACGTCTCGACCCTGATGAGTTCGCGCGCCGCCTTGCCGCACTTGAAGGACGGGTCGCTGAACTGGAAGCCGCACTTGGCCGAGGCGGCGAGCAGCCTCAGCCAAAGCCTCGCCGCAAGCGGACCTGACGCCTACACCCGCCTGGACGCCGCCATCGCCGACGAGGCCATGCGCCGCCATGACGGCTTCCTGGCCGGGATCGACGCCTATCGCCACCATCCCTATCATCGCCATCTGGAGCCCGTGCCGGAGGTTTGGACTCAGGGCACCACCGCCCTGCTCGACTACCGCCTGCCCGCATTCCAGGACGCCCCGCCGGTCCTGGTGATCCCGTCGCTGATCAACCGCGCCTATATCCTCGACCTCAGCGGCAAGCGCAGCCTGATGCGCTATCTGGCGGCCAAGGGACTGGCCCCCTTCCTGGTGGATTGGGACGCGCCGGGCGAGACGGAGAAGCACTTTACCCTGACCGATTACATCGCCGGGCGCCTTGAGGACGCTCTCGACAAGGTCGTCGAACTCACCGGAATGCGCCCGGCCCTGCTGGGCTATTGCATGGGCGGATTGCTGGCCCTGGCCCTGGCCCAGCGCCGCCCCGACGCGGTTTCCGCCCTGGTGCTGATGGCCACGCCGTTCGATTTCCTGGTGGAGCGCGAAGCCAACGCCGTCTTGATGAAGGCCCTGGCCCAGCCCATGGGCGCCATGATCGACTCCGCCGGCGAAGTGCCCGTCGACATGCTCCAGACCATGTTCGCCGGCCTGGACCCCGGCCTTGCCGCCCGCAAGTTCATGGCCTTTGCCCGCCTCAAGCGCAGGAGCGCGCGGGCCCGCGACTTCGTCGCCCTGGAGGATTGGGCCAATGACGGCGTCGCCCTGGCCGGGCCGGTGGCGCGCGAATGCCTGTTCGGCTGGTACGGGGAAAATGATCCGGCCCGGGGACGCTGGTGTATCGAAGGCAGGCCGGTCAAGCCCGAGGAGATTTCCGTTCCCACCCTGGTCATGGTCCCCCACCGGGACCGGATCGTGCCCCCGGCCTCCGCTTTACCATTGTGGGAACGCATCCCAAGTGCCAAGCTGATGCAATTGTCCGGCGGGCATGTGGGCATGCTGACCGGGCCGCGCGCCAAGACCGAGGTGTACGGCCCGCTCATGCGTTGGCTGCACCGCAGGGCCGGCAAATAGAGCGGTTGCATAAGGGGTGACCGAAGCAGTATGACATCCGGGGAAGTCCACTTTCTGGAAT
>JACQAD010000387.1 GCA_016195125.1 Magnetospirillum sp. | reverse complement strand
GAAGAGCAGCTTGGCGATGAGGACTTCGCGGCTGGGCAGATCGGCCAGCTGGGCGATGTCGCTCATGGAAATCTGCTTCCCGTCCATCACGCCGGCCTTGAACTTGGCGGCGGCACTGTGGTCGGCCTCGGTCAGGTTCCACTCCCACGAGGTCTGGCCGGGATAGAGCAGCACCACGTCGCGGCCCGGCACCTTGGCCCAATCCACCGCCAGGGCCGGAGAGGCGAAGGACAACAGCACCATCAGCAGGCAATTAAGTCGCATTCTCATCTTATCTCGCTCCAAGTCTCTGAATCCGGTCTTCGGTCACCCCCCGAAGGTCCGGGCTTTCCGTTTACGCCACCATTGAACGGGGGCGGTGCCCAGGTGGTGGATCAGATACATCAGCATCGTGATCGCCAGCACGGTGTGGATTACCGCCACTCCGGCGATGCCGTTGGCCCGTTCCGGCCCCTGGGGCAGCAGGGCCGGCATCAGGAAGATCAAGCCGCTGATCACCGTCAGGGGATCAGGGCGAACATGGCCACTCCCTCGGCATCGGCGCGCCAGCGGCGGCGGAACGCAATGGTCAGCGCCAGGAAGGCGGCATAGACCGCCACCAGGGCCAGCCCCGCTCCCCTGTGCAGGGCAAAGGCCCATTCGAAGCGCAGCAGCGCCGCCGGGGTCGCGGCGAAGTGCAGGAACAGGCCGGTGGCGACCAGGAGGGTCATCAGCACGGCGTTGCTCCGGTGCCACAGGCGAAAGGCCAGGGCACGGCGTTCGCCACGGCGGGTTTCGGCGGCCAATCGGGCGGCACCATCCTTCCCCAGGGTGCGGGCCAGGATCTGCGCGGTCAGAACCGTGCATTGGCCGCAGCCGCTGCAGGCCCGGGTGCGCGCGGTGACCTGCTCCAGGGTGACGAGGCCGTGCTCGGCGATGGCGGCGGTGATGGCGCCCTTGGTGACGCCGTTGCAGTGGCAGATCACGCGGTCATCGGGGAGATCCTCCAGGGGATCGGCGGCGGCGCATTGGCCGGAAATCCGCCCCAGGCACAGGACGTCGGCGCAGAGCGGTCCGATGGTGTCGCCGCTGCACAGCCAGTCCCAGACCCGGCCGCTGTCGCCGACATCGCCGTACATGACGGCGCCGACCACCCGGCCCTGGCGCAGCACCAGCTTCCTGTAGACGTTCCGGCCGGCATCGTGGTGCACGACTTCATGGTCGTCATCGTTGGCGGCCGATGGTTCACCGGCCGAGAACAGGGCGATGCCGGGAATCTTCAATCGCGTCGACAGGGCGGGGGCGGCGAAACAACGCTCTCCCTCGGCATCCACCAGATGGTGGGCGCAAACCCGCGCCATGTCCCACAGCGGCATGACCAGTCCATAACACCGACCGTCATGCTCGGCGCATTCGCCCACCGCGAAGATGTCGGGATGGGAGGTTCTCATCTTGGCATCCACCGTGACGCCGCGTCCGACCGGCAGGCCGGCTTGGCGGGCCAGCTCGGTATTGGGGCGGATACCCACCGCCATGACCACCAGATCGGCGGCGATGACGCGTCCATCCGACAGACGAATGGCCTCGACCCGCTCCGCCCCCATCAGGCTCTCGGCCTGGATGGCGGTTAGGCAGGCGATCCCGTGGCGCTCCAGGTCGTGGCGCAGCATGGCTGCCGAAATCTCGTCCAATTGGCGCTCCATCAGCCAGGGGGCGAGGTGGACGACGCTGACCGCCATGCCCTGGCAGCGCAATCCCCAGGCGGCCTCCAATCCCAGCACCCCGCCGCCGATCACCACGGCGCGGCGATGCCGCCCGACGGCGGCCAGCAGGGCCTGGACGTCATCGATGGTGCGAAAGCCGAAGACTCCGTCCAATTCGGCCCCCGGCAGGGCTGGCATCACCGGGTGGGCGCCGGTGGCCAGCAGCAGCCGGTCCCATTCCACAAGCTGACCGGTGGTGGTGACCAGAGTGCGGCGGGCCGGATCGAAGGCGGTCACCGGGTCGCCGATGCGCAGGGTGATGCCGCGCTCGGCATACCAGGCGGGCGGATGGGTGACGATGTCGGCCACCTTCTTGTCGCCGGCCAGCACCGCCGACAGCAGGATGCGGTTGTAATTGCCGTGGGGCTCGGCCCCTAGCACGGTGATGTCGAAGCGGTGGGGCGCCAGGGCCAACACCTCCTCGACGGTGCGCAGCGCCGCCATGCCGTTGCCTACCACCACCAGGCGAGGGGCGCCCGCCGACGCGACTTGAACCGCCCTCATTTGGTCCTCCGGCGCAGAATGCGGGTCAGGACCGCCAGGGCGGTCAGGCCCAGGGCGCCGAGACCTCCCAGGTCGATCCAGCGGTTGCGGTTGGCGCCGACCACGTAGATCTCACGCAGGAGAGTCCCATCGGCGAAGCCGCCCTGCTCGCCCGGCGCATCGATCAGCATGGGCTTGTAGAGGCGCCGCCCCAATTCGCCGCCCTCGGCATGGCAGGCCTCGCACCGCCGCACCGCCCTGTCCTTGCCCAGCACCTCGTGGGACAGGGCGAGATCGGAGGCCGGGCTGTGGCAATCGACGCAGCGCACATGATCGAGATGCAGCCCCATCTCGGGCAGCCAGGAATGCACCACCGCCATATCGGGGCGTCTGGATTCGGGCTTCATCAGGGCGAGATAACGCCTGTCGTCGTCATGGCAGGCCCGGCATTGCCGGTTATCCTGACGCACCGCCGCCTGGGCGGTGGGCAGCTTGGCCGCCTTGCGCATGGTGTGGGAATCGTGGCAGGACAGGCAGGTGAACTTATCCGTGTGAGTCTTGAAATGCTTGCCGGCCTTGAATTCCGGGGTGATGGTCCTGGCCGGTTGCTGGTGGCAGGGCTCGCAGCCCTTGATCTGCTCCTTGGCCTTGGGCAGGTGGGGGTAGGGGACGTAGGCCTCGCCATGGCAGTCCTTGCAGGCCATCTTGCCGTGGTCCGATTTTTCGAAGCGGGGATGGTCCACCAATAATTTGGCCAGCAGGGCCATGTCCATCCCCTG
The DNA here is from genome assembly GCA_016195125.1 of Magnetospirillum sp. Classification (GTDB taxonomy): domain Bacteria; phylum Pseudomonadota; class Alphaproteobacteria; order Rhodospirillales; family Magnetospirillaceae; genus Phaeospirillum. The sequence goes on along the minus strand of JACQAD010000387.1, from coordinate 4,287 downwards.
GCGCGGTGGTTTGGTCAGTCCCTGCTCGCTGTGACAGGACAGGCAATCGGCGTTCCAGGCCTTGATCCTGGCCGGCAATTCCGCATCCTTTTCCTCCAGCCCGAACTCATCGGCGCTCTCGGCGCGGCTCGGCCCGCCCGGTATGGCGAGGAGAAATCCCACCGCCAGCAAGGCGAGGCACGGCCTGATCGCTCGAAAGGGAATGGGAAAAAAAGACAGAATATCGCTCCGTACCGTGCTGCCGGCTTTGGGATCGCGGCGGCATTGATCAGGGCGATTGATAAACGATAGTGAGAATCATTCGCAATAGATTTGTTGGCGAAGGCTGCTTGTGGTGGCCTGAGTGCGGACGAGATCCCCGGATTTGCGCCGTCGCGCATGCCTGCCCCCACGCCGGGTGTTGCGTCGCAACAATTGGATCATTGGCATGACGGCATCGGGCGTGCATCATCGCCGGGCAACAGAATTCCAAGAAGGCGCAGCATGCTTCAGGATATGAAGAACCTCATCATTTCCGGCCTGATCTCGGTTTCCATCGGTCTGCTGGTTTTTTTCATCGCCAGTTCCGAGAGTTCGGGCCTGCGGGCCCAGATCGCCGCCCTGACCGCCCAGGTCCAGGCGCTGCAGGCCGGGCAGGTTTCCGCCGCCCAGCAATTGGCCGACGGCGACGCCCAGCAGAAGGCCTTGGTCCTGCGCCTGGATGAACTCGCCGGGCGCATCGACGCCGTCGAGAAGCAGCTGGCCCCGCCGCCGCCGCCCGTCGCCGCCACGTCGGAAGCTGTTCCGGCGGTTCCCGCCGCGGCCGAGCCTGCCGTCGCCGCGCCGGCTCCCGCCGTGTCTGCTCCCGCGGCGCCGGCCCCTGGGGCGCCGATTCCGCTGGTCCCGGCTCCGGTGCCGGCCGCCAAGGCTCACTGAGCCTCGGTTCGCCCGATCCGGGGAATGTCTTCGCCGAGGGGCGGGCTATGCATTGGCATGACCCGCCCATAATCGGCTATGATCGCGTCCCTTTGCGGATCAGAGCCCCTTGCAGTGAATATCGAACTCGGTACTGTTTCTTCCGGCACACAAGCTCTCATGTCGCTTGAGGAGCTGCTGGCGACCCGTTTGCTGGTGCAGGGCAATTCCGGCTCGGGCAAGTCCCATCTGCTGCGCCGCCTGATCGAGCAGAGCGCCCATGCCGTGCAGCAGGTGGTGATCGATCCCGAGGGCGATTTCGCCAGTCTGGCCCAGGTCTTCGGCCATGTGGTGGTCGACGCCGCCGCCCAGAGCGAGAACGGTATGCGCCAGATCGCCAGCCGCACCCGTCAGTCGCGGGTGTCGGTGGTGGTTACCCTGGAGAATCTCGATACCGAGCGCCAGATGCGCCATGCCGGGGCCTTCCTCAACGGGTTGTTCGACATCGATCGTGAGTTCTGGACGCCCATTCTGGTGGTGGTGGACGAGGCCCAGCTATTCGCGCCGGCGGTGGCGGGCGAGGTCTCCGACGACGCCCGCAAGGCTTCGCTGGAGGCCATGACCAATCTCATGTGCCGGGGACGCAAGCGCGGCCTGGCCGGGATCATCGCCACCCAGCGTCTGGCCAAGCTGGCCAAGAACGTCGCCGCCGAAGCCAGCAACTTCCTGATGGGCCGCACCTTCCTCGATATCGACATGCAGCGGGCTGCCGATCTGCTGGGCATCGACCGCCGTCAGGCCGAGGTGTTCCGCGATCTCGAACGCGGGCGCTTCGTCGGCCTGGGGCCGGCTTTGTCGCGTCGCCCGGTGACCATCGCCATCGGTGAAGTCAAGACCCATTCCCATGCCGGCGGAGCCAAGCTGCTGCCTTTGCCGGAGATGACCCGCGAGGAGGCCAAGGGCCTCTTGTTCCAATCCAACGCGCCGCAGACGCCGCGTTATGTGCCGGAACAGGCCTTGGGCACCGAGGCTCTGCTGGAGACGTTGGATCATGCCCCGGCGGTGGTGGTGCCGCTGCTGGCCGCCGCCGAGCCTCGGCCCGACCTTGCCGCCGGTTCCGAGCCGGAATTCAGGGCTCCCGAGCCGCCTCCCGCCCTGCCCGAGGCCAATCAGGGCGGCGGCATCGAGGCGGTGCTGGACCAGCTGTTCGGCGAGGAGGGGGCCATCGGCCGCTCGGTGTCCAGCCTCTACGACGAATTCCTGGCCCGCTGCCGCACTCGCCGCCTGTCGGGGCGCGTGCTCGATATCGTCCATTTCCGCCGAAAGCTGGTGCTGGCCCAGGCCGGCATCACCGCCTCCATCGCCGCCTTGGCGGGCTGGGACTTGGCCCAGGCCCAGGCCAATGCCCTGGATGAGCAATTCCAGGGCCTGTTCCTGCATCTGGCCGCCGCCGCCCTGCAGGAGCTGCCCTGTCCCAGCGATGCCATGATCGCCCAGGCCTGTGGCTCGCATTCCCAGCGCCGGGCCCTGGGCGTGCTGACCCGGATGCAGCAAATGGGGGTGGTCGAGATCTACGAGGAATTGAACGGCCAGCGCGTCGTCGTGCTGCCGGGCCTGCAATGGCGGACGGCGCCGGGCCATACCAGCGATCCCTTGGCCTGGAGCGGCTGATCGCGCCTAGAAATACCGCCCGGTTCCCAACAGCGCCAGGATGGTCATGGTCAGGATCAGGCACAGCACTTTCCAGAACAGCAGCGGATTGCGCTCCATCAGCGGCGTGTGGGCGGTGCCCAGCAATTCCTTGTTGGGATGGCGCAGGTCGTAGGTGAATTCCGACAATTCGCCATAGCGCCTGGCCGGGTCGGGGTGGACCGCCTTTTTCAGCACTTCATCCAGCCAGGCCGGAATTTCCCGATCGTCGGAGGGCGCCGGGTCATAGCGCAGCTTGCGCTGGGCCGCCCTGGTCCGCGCCCTGGCCACCTGGGTGCCGTAGGGCAGTCTGCCGGTCAGCATCTGATATGTGATGACGCCCAGGGAGAACAGATCCGAGCGGGCCGAGCCGCCTTCGCCCAAAAAGTACTCGGGGGCGGTGTAGGGCGCGGTGCCCAGGATCTCGGTGGGGTCGGGGGCGGCCTGGCCGTCCATGATGCCGGCGACGATGGTCGAGCCGAAATCGATGATCTTCACCGTGCCGCTCTTGTCGATCATGATGTTTTCCGGCCGCAGATCCTGATGCAGCATCTCCAGGCGGTGAAAGGCCCGTAATCCCCTGGCGATCTGCTCGACCATGCCGCGCACCGTCTCGATATCTGGGCGGGGATTGTCGATCATCCACTGGGTCAGGGTCTGCCCCTCGACGAATTCGGCGACCACGTAGAGGTAGTTGCGCTTGGTGGTCTGGGGGCAGGGCTTGAGGACATGGGCGCTGTTGAGGCGCCGGGCCACCCATTCCTCCATCATGAAGCGCTTCAGGTATCGGGGATCGCCGCCCAGGTCGATGGAGGGGGTCTTCAGCGCCACCAGGGCACCGGTTTCGGGGGCTTCCGCCAGATAGATATGGCTGCGGCTGCTGCCGTGCAGCTTGCGCAGGATGCGGTAGCCGTCGAATTCCGCCCGCGCCTCCAGGATGGGGGGCAGCGGCAATTCGCGGGCCTGCCGCGCCACGTCATCGGCCTCGGCGCCAGGAAGCTGGTCGATGCGGACGATCTGCAGGGTCAGGTTGTCGGGACTGCCCAGGGCAAAGGCCTCCTCGACGATGAGGCGCGCCGCCTGGTCGAGATCCTGGGGATGCCGGGCCACGGCTTGGGCGACGAAGGCACCATCCATGTGCTCGTAGACACCGTCGGTGGCCAGCAGGAAGGTGTCGCCGGCTTCGGTCTGGAGGGCGCGATAGTCGATTTCCAGTTGAGGGTTGATGCCCAGGGCGCGGGCCAGATAGCTCTGCTGGGAGGACAGGACCACGCGGTGGTCGTTGGTCAATTGCTCGAGCGAAGCGCCGTCCAGGCGATAGATCCGCGAATCCCCCACATGGAACAGATGGGCGGTCCGCGACTTGAGGATCATGGCGCTGAGCGTGCAGACGTAGCCCCGGTCCTTGTCGAAGCGGTACTGGCTGCGCTGGGTCTGGGAGTGCAGCCAGGAATTGGTGGCGTCCAGAACCCGCTGGGCCGAGGTCTTCACCGACCAGGATTCCGAGGTGCAGTAATAATCGGTCAGGAAGCCCTTGACCGCGGATTCGGCGGCGATGTGGCTGACCTCGCTGCTGCTGATGCCGTCGGCCAGGGCGATGGCGATGCCCTTGGAGCTCAGCAGCGGCTCGTTGGGAATGAGAGCGCCGTGGAAGTCCTGATTGGCTTCCTTGCGGCCCTTGTCCGTGTGCTGGCCCACGGAGAT
>JACQAD010000386.1 GCA_016195125.1 Magnetospirillum sp. | reverse complement strand
CCCTCGTCCAGCATCTGTACCGTGGCCGCCACCTGGGCGTCACGGACGGATAATTCCTGGGCAATCCGGCTGGTGATGGCGCAAAGCACGGCAGGGGGCAGGGAGGAGGTCATGCGATCTCACTGAAAGCGTCGGGAGAGGTGGGGTGTAACCAAAAACGTCCGCCCTGTCACGAGCCGAGACAATGCCCCCCTCCGCGCGGCTCCGTCACCGGGCAAACAACCTCTGGCTTTGATTCTTGACGATAGGTGACAGCCGAATGAACAGTGTGTAAGAAGAATAGTCGTGCTGTTTCAATTGCTTGCGCTTCACAGCCGCCTTGATTATCTCTAGAATATCCGAGGGCAGGAATAGCGACGGAGGGCCTCATGTTTCTGTGGAACATGTCCCTGGAAACCGGCATCGAGGAGGTTGACCATGGCCGCAAGCGATTGCTGGGCGCCATGGCCGATTTCTTCCAGATCATGGACGACCCCAACCTCAATCATCAGCTCCTGGCCGAACGGACCGGCGCCATCTTCAATACCATGAAGGCGGCCTTCGCCGCCGAGGACGCCTTCCTGCAAGAGCACGGCGGTGGCGACGGCGAAGCCCATATGGCGACCCATGCCAGCCAGGCCAAGGCCTTCGTGGATCTCTGCCGCAAACTGGTTCCAAAGGTGAAGAATCCCAAGCAGGCGCGTCAAAGCTGCCTCGAGATTTTTCAAGTGGTGGACAACGGATTGTTCCACCACGTCACCAAGGAGGTGGCCAATTACAAGCAATTGGCCAAGCACCACGTCAGGCAGGCGGGGTAGCCGCCGCCTCGGGCTCGGGCTCGGGCTCGGGCTCGGATTGACTCGCCCCGCCTCCGGCCGGTTCCGGTGGCGCAAGGGCGGCGATCTGAATGTTGAACCCTCCCACCGAGGTCATCAGCTCTACCACTTCATCCAGCGACAGGTGCTGATAAAAGCGGCAACCGGCCAGGCCGTTGCTGGCCCACATGACCGTGGCATGCATCTTGGTGAACTGGCCGGTGACGATGATGTCCCTGGGCAAGGGCAGCAGTGCCGCCATGGCGGCCTGGGCATGTTCGAAGCGCAGCTTGAACCCACCGCGCGAGGCATCGAGCAACTGGGCGTGGCTGTCGATCCCCTCCAGGGTCAGAGTGCAGGTTGTGCCACATCTCTGCCTGGGCCATAGGCGTTTGTTATCGCCGCTGCCGCCATCGTCGGATGCCATGACCGAACGTCTCCCCACCTGATCTCGCTATAATATGGCGGAGGAAGCCATGTCTTTCCATAGACGAAAAGAAACGAAAGCCCCCGGCTTCACCTTCCTGGGAAGGGAAGCCGGGGGCCTTGGTTCAGAGTATTAGAACTTCACGACCAGGGAAGTCTCACCCAGCAGCCAGGTCTTGTTCATGGGCAGACCGGCCGGAGAGGAGTTGGTGCTGACGTTCTGCTTGTAGCCCTGACCGGCCTTGGCGGCGCCGAAGGCGGCGGACAGGGCGATGTTGTCGGTCACGGTCCACTCGGCGGTGAAGTCGATTTCCTTGGCCAGGGCATTGGACGTCACGCCGCTGTTCTGGGCGGGGGCGTCGTAGCGGTAATCATAGGCCAGGACGCTCAGCTTGAGCACGTCCAGCGGATTGATCGACAGGACCAGCTGGTTGATGTTCACGTTGGAATTGGAGATGACGTAATTGCCAACGATCTCGCCGATGAACCAGGTGCCGAAGCCACGGGTGATGGCGTTGTAGAAGAAGGGATCATAAGCCTGCTTCCGGGTGTCGTTGGGGGTCTTGTCACCGCTGAAGTGGGCATAGCGATAGGACAGCTTGGGGGTCCACATCACGTTCGACAGCTGATAGCCGGGCTCGATGTAATAGGCATCGGCGTCGACATTGGCGTTGGCGGTGTGATTGGTCTCACGCACCGCGTTGCCATACAGCGAGAAGTCCGGGATCGCCTCGATCGGGTTGCCGCCGATGTGGAACGAGAAGACGTTCATGCCTTCACGGTTCGACGTCAGGGTGTTGGTGACGGTCGAAGCGGTCTGGTTGCGGAAGCTGAAGGGACCGCGGCTATCGGCACCGATCACCTTGAAGAAGGTGGCGCCCGCGTACCACTTGCGGTCGGCGTAATTGGACGCGCCGTCCTTGGCCGGCTTGCCTTCCTCGGCATCGGCATTGCCGAACAGCTCGACATTGAGGCCGACCAGCTGGGTCTTGGCGCTGTCGTACTGGCTCGACTGCATGACGCTGTTGCCGGAATTGTTCTGCAGATAGAACACGTCGGCGCGAACCGGGCCGCTGGCGACCTTGACCAGGCCGGTCTGCGCGAAGGCAGTGCGGGACTGGGTCCAGAACATGCCGCGCTTGCCCTGGTTGTTGGTGCCGTTGCTGATCAGGAAGCCGTCGGCGATCTTGAAGCTCTGGCGGCCACCCGACAGGTCCAGGCCGTTCTCGTCCAGACCGAGGCCTTCCAGCAGCTTGGCCGACTTCCAGCCGCCGTACAGATTCTCCAGGTCGATCATCCAGGGATGGCCGTAGGTGCTGGAGATCAGCGAAGGCTCGCCATGACCGCCGGTCGAGGTGAACTGGCCGGAAACGTCGCCGTAGAAGCTGCCGTAATTCTCGGTCTCGTAGGAGGCCTTCAACTCGGGGGCCAGGAAAATCTCGGACCAATTGTTATGGCCGGTGATGCGCTTGCCCGGAGAGCCGGCGTTGTTGGTCCAGGAGCCTGCGCCGAACTGAGAGCCGGGCGTGGTGAACAGGGTGACGCCGGCGGTCAGCGCACCGTCAATCTTCAGGCCGTTCTGGTCGAACAGCGACACGTCGGCCTGAGCCGGCACGGCGGCCAGTCCGAGAACCGCCGAAAGGATCGCGCCCGAAATCAGAGAACGGCTGCGAAGATCATGTGCAAACATCGTTGACCCCCTTGATAAATGTCAATGCCACCCAGGCTAAGCAATCAACGTGCCATTTCGGCCGGGCCGGCTACACCTGGGTTCGGCGCAGCGGCGAGTTCTCGCAGTGCTGCATTCATGTGCAGCGCCTTAATACATGACCGCTTGTTAGGCAGGCAACCCAGATTCCGAGTCCATGTGCCTGGAAAGAGTCCAATCCACGACCATTGTTGCCAAAAAGCAACGCTTGTTGCAGATGAGACAATTCCCCTCCCCGCCGAGTCGCTGAACTCGGCGGGGCAAGGGATGTCAGGTCACATGAGTATGGCTGTCCACCAGGACGTGGGTGTTGCCGTTGGAATACTGAGTATAGGAATCGTGCTGGCCGTTGACGGTCAGCTCGGCGGTTGTGCCGTCGGCCTTCCAGCCGGCGTCCGCCAGGGTGACCTGACTGTTGGCGCCGCCGATCACCACCAGGGCATTGCTGGTGCCGGTGATGGCGTTGACGCCGTTGACCATGGATTGCAGATGGGCCAGATCCAGAACCGCGTTGCCATTGGCGGCGTGACTGAGGTCGAGGACATCGAAATTCTGGATGGCGTTCTTCCACAGAGCCGACAGATCGAAGGCGTTGTTGGTATTGGTGGTTTCCCAATCGAGCACGTTGCCGCCACCGGCGCCGCCATCGAGGAAATGGAAGCCCAGATCAGAGATTCCGACGGTGTTATAGCCGCCATGTCCGGCATAGACATCGGCGCCGCCGCCCAGATGGGAGACGTTGTTGGAGCCGTAGGCGACCACGTAATCCGTACCGGATGTGCCGGTGTAATCGCCGTTGCCGCTCAGAATCGACGCCGAGTGCGCCGTCAGGGTCAGGCCCGTGCTCATGGCGCTGGTGTTGGGATCCCAGATGAATCCGTTGCCCGCGTCCATGCCGTGAATGGTGGCGAAGGCACCGCTGACGCTGGCCCAGGACAGCGGCGACGCGACATCGCCGTTGCTCAGGCTCTGGTGCGTATAAAGATCAAGGGTGCCACCCAGGGTCAGGGCGCCGTCGACCCGGAACAGGTCATTGCCCGACCCACCCCAATGGAGATCGGCCACCACATGGGAATCGCTGGACAGAATCATGTCGCCGGCGATCTCGACGGTGCCGACGCTGCCGCTGGCTCCGGGGTTGATATAGCCGTGATTGGTGATCACCGCGTCCAGATCGTTGATCGCACCCGAACCGCTGACCTTGCCGTAATTGTCGAAATGAGCGTGGGTGGATGCGTTGCCGTCGTTGACCGTCAGGGTCGCGCTGCTGAGGTTGAGGTTGGAATAATTGGTCAGGGTCGGCACGGTCAGGGTCAGATTGTGGTCGATCTCGAACAATCCGTAATTGTCGAACTGGGTGGCCGCCAGGACATGACCGGGGGTGGAGGCACCGTCGGACACGATGGTGCCGTGATTGGTCAACGCGCCTTGAACCATCAGGGAGGCCGAGCCGGACGTGATGTCGACGCCATTCAGCTCGACCACACCCAGATTGTTGAAGGCGTGTTCCAGGATCCCCGAGCCGGTGAAGCCGGACGTTCCCTGAACCAGCAACAGCGTCGCCGCCGCGTTCTGGAAGGCCACGCCGATATCGTTGCCGGCTCCGGTCAGGGCCAGGGTGCCGCCACCCAGGGTCATGGTTCCGGCACCGCTCAGGGTGCTATTGCCGGTCATACTGGCGCCCTTGCCCAGCATCAGGCTGGCATCCAGGGTCGCCGTCCCGCCAGAGCCCAGGGTGGCAGTACCGCCGGCGACCAGGGTTCCTCCCCCGACCACCGCGCCGCCGCTGCCCAAATAGAGGCCGCCGCCATCGGCAAAAGCGACACCGGAGGCCAAGGACAGGGTGCCGCCCGCCAGCATCAGCTGCGAGGAGGCATCCAGCTTGCCGTCCACCGCCACCGCCAGGGTGCCGCCCATCATTTCCAGGAAGCTGTTATTGCCCACCATCAGGCCGCCCACGGTATCCGAGCCGCTCATGTGGTGGATGGTGCCGCCCGAGATCTGAACCAAAGCCCCCGAATCGGGTAGCGTGCTGGTGCTCCAGTTGCTGGCCACGCTCCAGGTGCCCATGCCGCTGCCGGTCCAGTTGCGCGTGTGATCGTAGAGATTGATATGCGCGGTGGCCGAGGTGGTATTGGTGCCGTCGGAGATGGAATAGGTGAAACTGTCCTGGCCGGTAAATCCGGCGGTGCCGGTATAGGTGTAGGTGCCGTTGCCGTTGACCACGACGGTACCGTGGCTGGCATTGCCGGTCTTGGCGAAGGTCACGCTGGTCCCTTCAGGGTCGATGCCCAGCAATTGTCCGCTATAGGCGCCGGTATTGACCGCCGAGCCCATGTCGCCGGTCAGGATCGGAATGCCCGACAGGGCGACCGTGGTTCCCGCCGCCGCCGATGCCGCCTGATTGACCAGCGCGCTACCGGTCATGGTGTTGAAGTCCCACAGCCCCACCAGACCGCTTTCCTGACCGGTCAGCGGCTTGTTGAGGTTGGCGGCGATCTGGGATTGGCTGCGGGCGACCTCCCACAGCCTGACATCGGCGATGACGCCGTTGAAGCCTTCGGACGGCAGCGAAGAACTGCCGATATAGGTGGCCGAACCGCCGATGGTCGGCGCGGTGACCGAGCCGATGGTCAGGCTCGCCACTGAAGTGCCATCAACATAAATGGTCGCGGTCGTGCCGCTGATGGTCATGGCCACATGGGTCCATTGGCCGAGAGTCAGGGCCTGACCCGACGCATAGTAAGCATTGCCCCCCAGAACCACCGCCAGGGAATGGGTGGCGCCGTCGATCTTCAGGCCATACCCGTTGGCCTGCTGGTCGCCGTTGAGGAAGATGAACTGGTCGGTGCCGCTGTTGCTGTCCTGACGGACCCAGGCTTCCAGGGTGACGTTGTCGCTGGCCAGGGAGGCGGCCTTGGTGCTGTGGGCGGCGGTCATCTGGCTGAACTGGCCGAAGGACTGGACCTTGGGGGCCAGATTGCCCGAACCGGACACGGCGATCGCCATGCTGCCGCCACTGATCAGCGAGGTTCCCGCCGAGTCGGAGCTCAAGTCCCAGGCCTTTATGGTCAGGCTGTCGCTGCCGGTCCACAAGGGATCGGAGGTGTAGCTGGCGTTGGACAGGGCGGCGTTGACCCGGTCCAGGGTTCCGCTGAAGACGATGTTGTGCCCGCCATTGACCGAGCCCGAGCCCAGGGTGATGCCGCCCAGGGTGCCGAGGGTGACCCCGCCATGAGCCGCCGACAGCGTCACGGAATAGATGTCGTTGCCCACCAGCCCCATGGCATCGCTGATGCCCAGGCCCAGCGCATGGCTGCCGTTCTCGGTGACGGTGAAATTGGCGATTCCAGACAAGACCGGCGCCTGATGGACCTCGCGCACGCCGATGCCGACGGTCCCATAGGTGATGTTGCCCGATCCGTCGTTGATCCCGACGATAAAGCTGTCCGAGCCGAAGTAATTGCTGTCCGGCGTATAGACGTAACCGCCGTTGGTGGTCAGGCCGCTGCCCGACAGGAACACCGACCCGCCGCTGAGCGAAAGCGTCCCCAGGCTGGTGGTGCCGGTCAGGGTCAGAGAACCGTGAGTCGGCCCCTGCACCACGCTGGCCCAGGTGGGCGTGCTGCTGTTGGCATGATCCACGTCGGACAGGCTGCTGCGCAGCACCGTGTTCTCACGCGTGATGGCCGCATCGTCGAAGATGGTGGCCTTGGTGCCCGTCGACGAGATGGAGGTGGCCGTCCCATTGGCATGGCCGGCGATATCGGTCGCCGTACTGCCCGACAGATCGTCCAGACGCCAATTATCCACCAGGCCCGCCTCATGACCGCTGAGGCGGGTATTCATATTGTTGGCGATTTCCGAGGCATTACGGGCGGAGCTCCACACCCGCGCGTCGGACATGGCGCCATTGAAGAACTGGTTGCCCGCGGAATTGTTGTTCTGGTTGTTGTAAAAGCCCAGGTCGAACGTGGAGATTCCCGACAGACGGTTCCCGATGAAGGTCGGGTTGGAATTGTTCAGATAGACGCCATTGGTCCAGTCATAGGTTTGCGCGTCGGTGACCGCATGGCCGTTCAGATACATGGTGACGACGTTGTTGTGGACGCTCACCGAAACATGGTTCCAGGTGCCCAGCGCCACCTGGGGCCCGATCAGTTCCACCCCGTAGCCGCCATTGCCGGTATTGCCGTTGCCCATGAAGAACACCAGCTGCCCGCCCGACAATTGCAGGTCGAACAGGGCGGTGCTGTTGTCTCCCGCCGCCGAGCGCGCCGACATCAGGGGCTGGACCGCCGCCGCATGGGAATCCTGGCGGAACCAGGTCTCGACGGTGAAGTCGCCCGAGAAATCCATCTGGGAGGGCGGCGTGACGTGAATCTCGCTGCTGGTGCCGTTGAACACCGCCGCCCGGTTGCCGGTATTGACGATTTGGGCCTCGGGCGCCGCCCCGCTCATGGTCCAATTACCCAGCAGATTGGCATTGGCCACATTGACGGCGCCGGACGACATCACGGCGGAAAGGCTTCCCGAGGTGAGCGCCGCATTCCATACCGCCACATCGGCGATGTCGCCGGTGAAGGGCTGACTGGTCCAGGTCTGGTTCAGGTTGCCGATGACGGCGGCGCCACCGCCCAGAATGTCCAGGTTGTTCGGGTTACCGTTATTGCCGGTGGTATAAGCCGCTCCATCGGCGTTGCCGTCGATATAAAGAGTGGCGTAGCCCTGGCCGCCATGGCTGGTGGTGTCGTAGGTCACCGCCACGTGGTGCCAATTGCCGTCATTCACGGCGGCCGAGGAGGTCGGACCGAGGACGTTCTGGCCTTCGAATTTGAGATGGCCGCTGGTGTCCAGGTAGAGCATCGCGGTCTGATTGGGATTGTTCGCGCCGACGCACAGGATGTCCTGAGTCGCCGTACTGGTGGTGCGAATCCAGGCCGAATAGGTCAAGGGTCCGGTCCCGGTGGCCAGCGAGTCGCTGTTGCTGATCGTCAGGCCCAGCGTGCTCCCATCCATATGCAAGGCGGAACGACCGCTCGCCACGGTGAAGGAATTGCCGGTGGCGGTCAGCAGGGCGTCATGGCCGTGCCCGGTCCGGTCACTGACGGCGCTGCCGATGATCAGGTCATGTCCCAGACCCGAGACATCCTGCACCATGGATTGGGGAATACCGAACGGACCGCTGCCGGTCAGCGCCCGGTCCATGTTCCACTGCGCGATCAGATGGTCGGCGGCGACAGGGTCCAGGTGGCGCATGTTGTCGGCGATCTCGGACGCCGAGCGGACATCGTCGAACAGCCGCACTCCGTCCAGCTGACCCACGAAGCCGTCTCCGACACCGCCGCCCAGGAACAGGGCGCCGGTTCCGGTATAGCTGTAGATGCTGGTGAAACTCCCCACGACCTGGCCGTCCAGATAGAGGGTGAGAGTCTTGGTGCCGGCATCGAAGGTGCCGGCCCAATGGTGCCAGCTGCCGATCGTCGCCGAGGCGTCATAGGTCACGCCGCCGCTGTTGCCGTCCAGGGAGAAGCGGATGTGGTTGGTGGAATCCAGCCCCACGAACAGCTCGCTCCCACTCCCGGCACTTCCCTGGGCCATCAGAACCTGATTGGTGCCGGCTATCTGGGCTGCCTTGTTGCTCCAGAATTCCCAGCTGAACGACTTGCCGCCCAGGACGATGGAATTGGCCTCGGCGAACTGGGTGCCGCTGAACTGCAAGGCGCCGCTGGCCGCGCCGGTGCCCAGGAACTCGATGGGGCTGGGGGTCTTGAAGGCCAGCAGGCGGGTGGTGTGATTGCCGTTGTTGTCCAGGGCATCGACACTCACCCCCTCGGTGCCGTACCAGCCGGCATTGGGGGTATAGGTGAAGGTGCCGTCGGAATGAACCGCCATGGTGCCATGGGTGGTCAGGCTGCCAGAACTGAGGCCGGTGGCCGACCAGGTGACGGTGACACCAATGGGCCCCCAGGCCTGCAGATCGCCATGATAGGGCGCGCCGTAATCGACGGTGACGCTATCACTGTAGATGGGGGCATCGGTGGTGATCGTGACCAGGCTGCCGCTGGTGACGGTGCCGTTATGGGCGCCGCCATGCGCATCGATCACCGTCGCCGTACCACCGGCTCCGTCCAATCGCCAAGCAGCCAGCAAACCGGATTCCGTGCCGCTGACATCGGCATTCATTTCATGCTGAATCTGCGTCGCCACCAGGGCGCTGCCCCAGACCTGCACGCCGGCGATGTCGCCGGTGAACTTGCCGTTGCTGGTCCGGTTGTTGCCGATCAAGGCGGTCTGGGTGAGGCTGAAGCCGCTCAGATCACCATCAATGGACGCAGTGGTCGTTTCCAGAACGCCATCGACGTAAAGCTTAAGAGAATTGGAGGCTTTGTCCAAAGTGTACGCGATATTATGCCAGATCCCGTCATTCAGTACGGTCGAGCCCGTATAGAACTTGGCAGTGCCGCCGCCATAATTCTGCGCCACTTCCACATAAAGCTTGCCGGCGTAGGTTCCCATCTGAACCCAGGGCAAGCTGTTATTGGAATTATCCGTAGCAAAGATGCCCGACAAGCCCGCATTGGCGTCGGAGGTTCTGATCCAGGCTTGTACCGTATGGCTGGCCAAGACCAGACTGCCCGCACTCGTCACGAAGGTGTTGCCGTCGAAATGGGCGCCCGTTTCGGGCACCTTGGCCATCACCGGGGCGTTGCTGGCCGGCATGATCAGGTCATGGCCGTTGCCGGTCAGGTCAACACTCCCGCCCAAGCCGTTCCAATAGCCGATCAGGCCGGGCTCACCGCCGCTCGCCACCTGATCGTAGGTGTCGGCTATTTCGTAGGATGAACGGGCGAAATCCCAGACCCGCACATCGCTGATGCCGCCCGAGAAGCCGTTGACGGCATTGCCGCTGGCGATGGTCTGGCCGACCCACAATTCCGCCGCGTTGGAAAGGTTGGAGTTGAGGAAGTTGTGATGCAGGCTGCCGACGTTGATGCCATCGATATACAGATCGAGAGTGTTACCCTGGCGGGTCACCGCCACATGGGCCCATTGGTTGGCGGTCAGGGACTGAGACGATTGCAGCGCATAGGAGCTGCCGGTCCACAGACCGTCATCACTGTTGCCGACCATGCAGTACAGATTGCCGTTCAGCAGGCCCAGCCGGAGTTGCTGGTCGGCGGCGCCCTGACCCAATTGCTTGGACAGGATCACCTTGTCACCCGACAGCGAGGCCGCGGTCGGATCGACCCAGGCTTCCAGGGTGAAATCGCCGTAGCCCAGTCCGGCGATGGCGCCGGTGCTGGCGATGGCGGCATGATTGCTGCCGTCCAGAATCAACTGGCCCATGTTCTGGCGGGCGCCGGCGACCGCCACCGGATCATCCACGGAAATGGCGATGGATTTGGTCGATGACAGGGCGCCGTCGCTGGCCTTGAAGGTCAGGGTATCCAGCCCCTCGAACCCGGCATTGGGCGTATAGACGAAGGTTCCGTCGGCGTTGACCACCAAAGTGCCGTGGGCCGGCTGGCCCACCGCCTGATAGGTCAGGGTGGCGCCGGTATCGTCATGGCCGATCAAGGAGCCATAATAGGCGGAGTTGCGGTCGGTGCTGATGCCGTGATCATACAGCGGCAGATTGGCGGCCGCAGCGATGGTGGGCGTGGTGGTCAGCGCATGGCCATTGCCCGAGGCATCGCCGCTGCCCGTCCCCATCCAGGCGGCGAGCAGGCCGTCGGTGCCGGCGCTGATGGAGGAATCGTAAAGTCCCTCGCTCGCATCCTGCGCCGATTTAGCCAGATCCCAAACCTTCACGCCGGCGATCTGGCCGTGGAAGGTGGTGGTGGAATCGATCCCGGTCCCGGCGAGATTGCTGCGCGCGCCGATGGTCAGGGCATAAGAATTGCTGACATCGCTTTGCAGCGCCTCGTTGACCTGAACCGCCTGCCCGTTGATGTAAAGAATGTACTGGTCGCCGTGCCGGGTGACCTGGACGTGGCTCCACTGATTGACGGTGATGGCCGAGGGAGCCAGCAGCGTCACACTGGACCCATCCGCACCGGTCAGGTGCAGGGCGGGCAAGCCGCCATTCTTCAGATACAGGGACATGGTCACGCCGGCGGCGCCGGGCGCGTCCTTGGCCAGGATCATCTGATCACCGCTGAGAGTGGTGGGATTGACCCACGCCTCCAAGGTGAAGTCGCTGGTGCCGACATTGAAGATGTTGCCGGCCGAGGCGTATTGGCTGCCGTTAAAGCTGAAGGCCTGGCCCTGCTGAACACTGACCTTGGCATCCACATGATCGTTGACGCCCCAGGTGACGCCACCCGTGACCGTGGCTGCCGAGGAGTATCCGCTGTCCTGCAGCCAATATCCCAGCAGCCCGCTCTCGTTCCCGGTCAGAGTCTGGCTGATGTTCTGCTGAATTTCATCCTGGCTGCGGGCGGTATTCCAGACGCGGACATCGCCCAGGGCGCCGTTGAAATGAGAATCACCGCCCGTGTCGAACTTATCGCCCATATCGAATGTGCCGGTCCCGGTATAGGGAGTCACATTTGTCTGGGTCGCGACCAGCATTCCGTCCTTGTACAGCATCCTGGTCTGCGTATTGGCGTCATAACTGGCGGCCCAATGGACCCACTGGCCGACATTGTCCGAGGTGTCGGTATAGATGAGATCATTGCCCCAGAAGGTGAAGACAACCTGATGGGAACTGGCTCCTCCCAGGAAATCGATGTGAAGCCCGGTGCCGGCGCCGACCCCACCCTGAGAAATGGCGCAATCCTCGGTCGTCGAACTGGCCCGGTTGGCCCAGAACTCGATGGTGAAGGACGAATTCGCCAGACTGATGCCGCCGGCCTTGATGCTGCCGGTCGAGCCGTCGAACTGGGCGTAGCGCACCGGCGGCGACAGGGTGTTCGCATAATTCAAGGTCAGATGGGCGTCGCTGTTGGCCTCGTTGGCCGGGCCGTTATTCGCCCAATGCCCAAAGGTCCAATTGCCGATCAGGTGCGTGTCGGTGGCGTCCGAGGTGGTCCCGGCCACCACCTGACTGGCGGTCAGCGGCGTGCTCCAGACCTTCAGATTATCGAACATGCCCTTGGCGGCAATGGTATCGCTCAGGGTGCTGCCGAGGGACATGGTCCCCATGTTGGACAGGGACAGCGCCGTCGCGGCGGAAGCCGGCACATCACTGACCAGGGCGGAGATATGGCCGTCCAGATAGATGGAGGCGACACCCTGGTCATAGGAGACGGTCACATGATGCCAGGCATTGGCCGACATGGTCAGGGTGCCGGTCGCCGCCACACCGTTGCCGGCGGCGGTGCCGATTGCCAGCAGGCCCAGATGCCCGGTGGCGTCGATCATCGCCTTGAGGGCGGTCTTGCCGCCGCCGCCCAGGGCGAACAGAGTCTGGGCCGTAGTGGTATCGGTGAGATTGACGTCGAACTCGATACTGGCCTGATTGCCCGAGAGCTGGCTGCCGGGCAGAGTGACGGTGGCGGCGCGATGGCTGCCGTCGGAAATCAGGACGTTGTCGCGCCGGGCCACCCCGTCCAGATGCACCGGATTGGTCTCGGTCACCGTGTAGGTGATGTTGTCCAGCAGGGATTCGCCATTGCCGGCGGAGAAGTGGATGCCGTTCCACAATGCGGGATTGGTCACCGCCGACACGGTGGTATCCGCGTTCAGGGCCAGGGATTGCAGCCCCGGTACCTGGACCCAGGTGCCATAGCCGGGAATGTTCTCGCGCATCCACAGACTCATGGCGCCGTGACCCATATTGGCCGCCATGTCGTACTCGATGCGGAAGGAGACCCATTCCTGGTCGCCGCTGCCCGGTCCGTGAACAACGACGTTGGCAGTGCCGCCCAAGGCGCCAGTCGCGTCGTAGAGGTCCACCGCAGCAAGGCTGGCCGTTCCGGTATTCAGCCTCAGGCTTGCACCGGCCCCGACCTCGCCGGTCTGGAACAAGGTGCCGTCGTGATTGAGGTCGGAACCGACCGAAAGCCTTGCCCCCCAG
Organism: Magnetospirillum sp.; assembly: GCA_016195125.1. Taxonomy (GTDB): domain Bacteria; phylum Pseudomonadota; class Alphaproteobacteria; order Rhodospirillales; family Magnetospirillaceae; genus Phaeospirillum. The sequence goes on along the minus strand of JACQAD010000386.1, from coordinate 519 downwards.
TAATTGGGGACGAAATCGTATTGCAGCGTCACCTTCGACGATGCCGAGGGCGTGGCCATGGTCAAGGCGCCGCCCGATTGGCGCGAAATGACCATGGCGACCGCTCCGGCACTGCCGGGAACCAGGGCGGTGGACCCGTAATTGTAACTGCCCACTCCGCCGATCTGGCTGGTGGCGATCTGGGCCAGGGCTGGAACCAGATTGGCGCCGCTTTGGCCCACCCAACCGTCCTGGCCGACCAGGGCGCCGGCATTCAGGCCGGTAAAGCCGTAGGTCGAGGATGCGACGGCGATGGTCGCGCCGGTGCCGAAATTCACCGTGACCGAACGGTCGGTGACGCCGCCCAGGCCGTCATCGGCGCGCACCACCAGGGTATCGCTGCCCACATAGTTCGCGGTGGGGACGTACTGGAACTGCCCGGTACTGGCGTTGACGCTCGCGGTGCCGTGCTGGGCGCTGCCCAGTAGGGTATAGGTGAGAGGATCGCCCTCGGGATCGGTCAGGCTCACGGATTGGATG
>JACQAD010000385.1 GCA_016195125.1 Magnetospirillum sp. | reverse complement strand
CGGCCAGTGTCGCATTGTTGGCCATGATCACGTTGTCACCCAGGATACAGTCATGGGCAACGTGGGCGCTGGCCATGAACAGGCAATTATCGCCCACCTTGGTCAGCATGCCGCCACCCTCGGTGCCGGGGTTCATGGTGACGTGCTCACGGATCTGATTGTTGGCGCCGATCTCAAGGGTCGAGGGCTCGCCCTTATATTTGAGATCCTGTGGCCGGTGTCCGATGGAGGCAAACGGGAAAATGCGGGTTCCCGAGCCGACCGAAGTCCGTCCGGTCACCACCACATGAGACAGCAACTCGACCGATTCGCCCAGCCGGACGTCAGGACCAACCACGCAGAAGGGGCCGATGACGGCGGATCCGGCGATCTCGGCCTTGGGATCGACGATGGCGGAGGGGTGAATGTTGGTCATTATTCGTCCAGGATCATGGCGGCGTAGGTGGCCTCGGCCACTAGGGTCTCGCCAACCTTGGCTTCACCACGGAACTTCCAGACGTTGCCGCGGCTGCGTCCCTTGTGGACGTGAATCATCAACTGATCGCCAGGGCCAACCGGCCGGCGGAAGCGACAATTCTCGACACTCATGAAATAGACCAGCTTGCCCTCGGCCGACTTGCCCAGGGTCTCGACCACCAGCACCGCGGCGGTCTGCGCCATGGATTCGATGATCAGTACCCCCGGGAATACCGGACGAGAAGGGAAATGGCCCTGAAAGAACGGCTCGTTGATGGTGACGTTCTTTATGCCGACCGCGCTTTCGTTCGCCACCACCTTGACCACCCGATCCACCATGAGGAACGGATAGCGGTGGGGGATCATCTCGATGATCCGGCTGATGTCGATGACCTTGCCCAGGTCGTTGCCCTGATCGTTGTGGGGGGTATCCATCTCAAATCCTGCCTTTGACCTTAACCCTTCTTCCGCGCCATCTTGCCCAGAATAGCCGACTGGCGCAGCCAGTCCGCCATGGGCACGGCGGGCGCGCCGCCGACCGTCTCTCCCGGAGCGATATCACGCATCACGCCGGCTTGGGCGGCGATGCGTGCACCGGCGCCGATCTTGAGGTGGCCGGTGATGCCCGCCTGGCCACCGGCCGCGGCGAAATCACCGAACCGCGTGGACCCGGAGATGCCGACCTGGGCGACAATGACGCAGCCGCGACCCAGCTGGACGTTGTGCCCAATCTGGACGAGGTTGTCTATCATGCAACCATCACCGATTTGAGTATCGGGCCCCGCACCACGGTCGATGGTGGTATTGGCTCCGATCTCCACATTATTGCCAATAACCACGCGTCCCAATTGCGGAACCTTGAGGTGGCCCTGCGGCCCCATGGCAAAACCGAAGCCATCCTGACCGATGCGAACACCGGGGTAGATATTGACCCGATTGCCGATCACCGCATGGGAAAGTGTGGCATTGGCCCCCACCGTACAATGATCACCGAGGACGACCCCTTTACCGATCACCACATTGGCACCGATATGGCAGTGATTCCCGATCCGGGCGCCGGCACCGATGACCGCGCCGGGATCGATACGGCAACCCTCGCCCACCACGGCGGATTGATCGACATTGGCGGTAGCGGCAATCCCCGCCTCCGGCGCCTGGGCCGGGTAGAAAGCCTGGGCGATATGAGCATAGGCCCGGTAGGGGTCGGGTGACAGCAGCAGCGCCATTCCGGCCGGCGCCTTGGCGGCCATTTCCGGCGTGACCACGCATAAGCCGGCCTTGCTGGCCTGGAACGCGGGAATATATTTGCGATTGTCCAGGAACGAGACATGTTCCGGCCCCGCATTTTCCAGTGGCGACACATCCGTGAACCGTAATGAGGGATCACACCCCTCGGCCATGGCCGCTCCCGACAGAGCCGCCAGTTCGGAAAGGGTAAAAGGGCCAGCGACGGTAAAAAAACGAGGATCAGCCATGGGATGTTACTTCTTCCCGGACTTTGGAGGGACGGCGCCGAGGGGAGCTTCTTCCACCTGCGGGGCGGGAAAATTCAATGTCGGAAGTTTTTTGTTCAGCCGTTCGATAACCTGTGCGGTCACGTCCATGCGCGGTTCGTGCAGCACGACCTGTTGTTTGGGCAGGACGAGCGTAGCCCCCGATTCCGACGCGATTTCACCGGTGATGGTCAAGATGGTGTTCATCAATTCACCCATGGCCTGATCGGTGGATTTCTCCAAAGCCCGAACGGCAACCTGGGTGCGATGTTGAAAGGCGACAACCTGCTGTTCCAATGCCTTGACCTTCAGGTCGTAGGCTTCCTGGGTCATGGTCCCTTTTTGCTTCGCTAATTCCTGATCGCTGCTCTGCAGCTTCTGGCGCGTGGCATTGAACTCACCTTGAAAGCTCTGCTGATACTTGTCGCGCTGGCCGGCCAGGGCCTTGCCTGCCATGGATTCGCGCTGGGCCTGTTGAATATCGACGATGATGATCGTCATGGCCCCACTGGACTGTCGCTGGGCCAGGGCCTCGGTCGGACCCCACGCTACAGCCAGGCTTAGCACCGCCAACAGGGGGAGCCACCACCCGGTACGGGCAGAACGATGCGACTGACGGGGCATCAGACTATCACTTCCACTAGGCGAGACGCAGCCCCGAAACGGGGCCGCGTGGAACGGGGACAAGGATCAGAACTTGGTTCCGAAATTGAACCGGAAGAATTCCTTCTTGTCAAAATGCTCCTTCATCACCGGATAACCCAGATCGACCGAAACCGGCCCCATGGGCGACTTCCAGGACAGACCGACGCCGCTACCGGCACGCAGGGAGCTGGATTGATCGACGTTGAGCGTATCGGAGGTATCGGTCGAGCCAACCGAGCCCACATCCGTGAACACCTGACCCGAGACACCAAATTCCTCGGGGAGGCCGATGGGGAACTTGACTTGCGCCGAACCGACCGCCTGCCACAAGCCGCCGAGGGCGTCGCCGGTGTTGCGGTCGCGGGGGCTGACGCCGCCACTGGCGAAGGCGCGGAGATTGTCGCCACCGACGAAGAACCGGTCGGTGATACGCACACGCTGATCCAATCCCTTGACCATGCCGAAGGAGCTGGACAGGCCGAGGATGACCTGATCGGTCAGAGTGAAATATTGACCGCCGCTGACGATACCACGCAGGAACCGCATATCGCCGCCGAGGCCGGCGCCTTCACCCGACAGGCGGATATAATAGCCCTCGGTCGGGTCCATGCGCGAATCACGCCGGTCGTAGGTCAGGGTCTGACCGATGATGGAGGTCACGCGTGAGCCGATCTGCTCCTGAATATAGGGCGACGTACTGTTGACGCCCTTCACCGTGTCCTGCTTCAGGGTGTAAATCCAATCCTGACGCAGATTCTCCGACAGGCGATAGCCGGCACGCACATCACCGCCGATGCTCGAGGCGTTATACGAACTTTCACGCTGCAGCTTGCGGTCGATGACGAAGACATCGAAACCGGCGGCCACTTCCCGATCGAGGAAATAAGGCTCGGTGAAGGACAGCTCCATGGAGGTCCGCTTGGTGCCGAGCCCGGCGCCAAGGCGCAGATCCTGGCCGCGACCCAGCAGATTGCGCTCGCGCAACGAAGCCTCGATGATGGGGCCGGAACTGGTCGCCCAGCCGACGCCGAACATCAGCTCGCCGGTGGACTTCTCCTGCACATCGACCTTGATGATGGTGCGATCGGGGGCGCTGTCGGACGGGATATTGGTGACTTCGGCCTTTTCGAAGAAGTTCAGATCCTTCAGGCGCTGGCGCGAACGCCGCAGCTTGGCAGTGTTGAAGGCGTCGCCTTCAACCAGCTGGAACTCACGCCGAACGACCTTGTCCAAGGTCCGAACGTTGCCGGAAATAT